>JAITJC010000083.1 GCA_031279125.1 Oscillospiraceae bacterium | reverse complement strand
GTTTCGTCCGCCGTTTCCTGTTCGAATATTCTATGTCTGTAAAGCTCATCTGTCTCATTTGTTCTCTCCTCCTGCCGCTTGCTATTATACACCTTTAGCGCGGTTATTGCAACCGCTTTTGCGAATTATTCAGCGGTTACCTTAGCACAGCGCGTGAGGACGAGGACGCCGGAGGCAAATGGACAAGGCAATATCCCGTGGCATATCCCCCGCGCGCGTCAAATATAATGTGCCGATACGAATGTGAACGGAGGCGCCCCGAATGAAACGGCGGCACAAAACAATCCGCCCCGCGCGGATAATGACGCTCGCGGCGGCGCTCGCGGTGCTGAGGCTTCTCGCCGCCGCGGGGTCCGGGGGCGCGCTCGCGGAATTTCTCGCGCGAGAGGGGACGGCGGAGCTCATACTCGGCATGGAACTTCCGCACACGGCACCGGGTGCCCCCGCGCGGCCGTTTTATGCGGCGTTCCTCCCCGGCTATGCCGCGCCTCCGCCCGCGCCGGACGCCTCCGGGTCTTTTTCCGGCGATTCCGGGCCCCTGCCGGAGGACTCTCCGCCGCTCATCATAGGTCCTCACCGCGCCGTGCCGCATCCCGCTGCAGAGCCGCCCGGCGAGCCGCCGGAGGGCGAAAATTCGGGGTACAGCGAAAGCGGGGGGAGCTCGGAGGGCGGCATCGCCGTAAGGAACAATTCCGGGCTGGATTTCGACTTGCGGGAACTGCTTTCCGAGCCGCTCGGAATAAAGCTGAAGCCGGGGGAACCCTCCGTGCTGATAATCCACACGCACAGCAGCGAAGCGTATACGCGCTCCCCCGGAGAGACGTACGAGGAATCCGACCGATATCGCACGGAGGACAAGGAGCACAGCATAATCCGCGTCGGCGACGAGCTGGCGTCGGCGCTCTCCGGGCTCGGTCTGCGCGTCGTTCACGACAGGGAGCTGTACGACTATCCGAGCTACGCCGGGTCTTACGGGCGCTCCCTTGAAGCATCTAAGCGGTATCTCGAAAAATACCCTTCCATCGCGCTTGTTATTGACCTTCACCGCGATGCGATTGCGGCGGCGGACGGGTCGCAGTACAAGACCATCGCCGATATCGACGGGGAGCTTTGCTCGCAGATCATGCTAGTCGTAGGCACGGACGGCACCGGTCTGAACCACCCCGGCTGGCGCGAGAATTTGAAATTCGCCCTGCGCCTGCAAGGCGGAATGAACCGCAGTTTCCCGACGCTCGCCCGCCCCGTGACGGTGGCGAAGCACCGCTATAACCAGCATCTCACGCCCGGCTCGCTCATCGTGGAGGTCGGCGCTGCGGGCAACACGCTTTCGGAATCGATAACCGCCGTCCGCTTTTTCGCCGAGACGTATGCGGCCGTCGTCAAAGAATTTTTTTCTTAAAGGACGTCCGGCTCCGACGCCCTCCTTTTTATGAACCCGCGCATCCACTCGCCCACGTCCTCATGCTTTAGCGAGAAATCGACCGTCGCCTCAAGGAAGCCGCGCAGACTCCCCGTGTCGTACCGGTGCCCCTCGAAGTCCACAGCGACCATCGGGGAGCGCTTGCAGAGCGTTTTCAGCCCGTCCGTGAGCTGGATCTCCCCGCCGTAGCCGGGGGATGTTTTCTCCAGAATATCGAATATCTCGTGCGACAGCACGTACCGCCCCAAAATGGCGTAGTCTGAGAACTTCTCTTCCGGGCGGGGCTTCTCGTTCATATCCTCCACGCGCATGACGCGGCCGCCGAGCGGCGTCACCTTAAGCGACGAATATTTGGAGATGGAGTCCGGCGGCACGCGCTGGGTGCCGACCGCAGACGCGCCGTAAGCCTCCGCCGCGTCGATAAGCTGGCGTGTCACGGGCGTCCCCGCCATTATGACGTCGTCCCCGAGCAGCACGGCGAACGGCTCATCCCCGACAAAGCGGCGCGCGCGCCATACGGCATGGCCCAGCCCGCGCGTCTCTTTCTGTCTGACGTAGAAAATGTTCGCTATATCCGCCGTACGGCGCACGGAGTCGAGCTCCGCGAGTTTCCCCGCCGCCGCGAGCTTGTCCTCCAGCTCCGGCGTGTAGTCGAAATAGTCGTCCACAGCCGACTTCGCCCTGTTCGTGATGACGAGGATGTCGCTGATCCCGGACGACACCGCCTCTTCTATTATATACTGGATGACGGGCTTGTCCGCCAGCGGCAGCATCTCCTTAGGCACCGTTTTCGTCGCGGGAAGCATTCGCGTACCCAGCCCCCCCGCCGTCACCACGGCCTTTGTTATCTTCAAACTTGCTCTCGTCCTTTCACTTCGCTGTCCCGCGCCCCGTCTCGGCGGGGGAGCGGCGGCGCTGCGAATTCGCAGCCGCAGTAGCTTTGTCGGTACAGCGAATATTCCCGCGAGAGCTCCACGCTCCGCGAGTATCCGCCGCGTTTTTTGAAGTCCTCCGCGAAATACGCGGCACCGTACTCGCGCGAAGCCTTCTCGCCCGCAACGTTGATGTCGGCGGCGCTTTTGCGCGGACCCGTGGTGAGCGTCGTAGAAAAAGCGCCGAACCCGCGCTCCGCCGCCGTCGCCGCCGCCGCGCGCAGACGCAGGGCGAAGCACTCTCGGCAGCGCGCGCCGCCCTCCGGCTCGTTTTCAAGCCCGCGCGCGGCGCCGAGGAACTCCCGGCGGTCGTATGCCGGCGCGATAACGACGGTGCCGCGTGCGAACGGCGCTTCCGAGGCGAGACGGCGGAGCTCGCCGAGCCGCTTCGTGTGCTCCGCTTCGGGATATATATTCGGGTTATAGTAAAAAAGCGTGATTTCCCAGTCCCCGGAGAGGCGTTCGAGCGCCGTCGCCGAGCACGGCGCGCAGCATGCGTGCAACAGGAGCCTCAAAGATACTTCCGTATCCGCTCCGTCGCCTCCGACGTGTCGGCGGACACCATCATTGTGAACCTCAAGCCCTCGCGCTCGCCGAAGGCCTCGCACCAGTCAAAAAAATTCTCCGCCTCGGATCCGATTTTTTCCCCTATGAGGCGAAGCACGCTGTCTATGAATATGTGTGTGATGTCGTAGTTCCCCGCCCGGAGCCCCGATATGAAGCCCTTGAGGAAATCGAAGCCCGAAATGCCGTAATCCTCCGTCTCCACGAGCCTGACATCGTGGGGGATGTCGTAAGTCAGGCGTTTCCCCTTCTCTATGCAGACGATGTCCCCGTTCTCTTCTTCCAGCGCGGCGTTTACAAGCTCGATGAACAGCTTCGTCTTGCCGGAGCCTTTCAGCCCCATGATAAGTTTGAGCATATGGCGCGTAACCTCCTCGTGTTGATAACGTGATAGCAAAACCATTTTATCAGACGCGGGGGAAAGTATCAAGTGTTATTTTGCCGCGCGTTATTTTGCCGCGCCGCGCGTCAGCCGGCGTTGAGGATATCCGGCGAGCCGAGTATCTGCGATGAGTACAGGAACAGCGCGTCCGCGCCAGGCGAGAATTCGACGAGCGACGGCAGGACCCTGAAATCTATATATCTCAAATCTATGAGCGTGATTTTGGAGTAGTACGGGATGAGCAGCGGCGCGAGGCTTGAGGCGAACGAGTCGCGGAACAGATAAAGCTCCCGCGCGCCCTCTCCCGCGTCCGGATTTTCAATCGCAATGAGCGCCCGGGCACCGCGCAGGAAAATATCATAGGGGTCGCGCCCCGCGAAGGCTTCCAAGTCATACATTTCGCCCTCCTCCCACGAAAGCGTCTTGTCGTCGAGGTATCGCGTGACGGTGCCCGGCGAAGGCGTCATGTATATCATCGTATCGGGCGGCATGGGCAGGGCGAGCTGGCCCCTGTACACGCCGCAGAACGCGCCCGCGGGGCGCGTTTGGAACAGCGGCGGCACCGCGTCTCCATCCGGGGGCGGGGCACCGCCCGCCGCCGCCGCGATTTTATCCGCGACGCCCGCGATTTTCGACTGATCCCAGTGCAGGTCCGTCTTATAAAAACTGTCGGCACCGAGTTCCGGGACGAGGTCGATATACCGCGCGTCCGGGAGTTCCTCCGCTATGATGCTTTCGGCGAGCTTCATATCGAAGCCCGGATATTTCCGCCCGGCGAAGGCGCTCTTGTCCGGTATGACGGAGACATAGACGTTCAGCCCGCCGAGCGAGTCCGCGACCGATTTGAGCTTCCGCGCCGTCCGGCGCATATCCGTTTCCGTCGGCGCGGCGAATTTCCCCGCGCCGACGAGGTCGTCCCTGTACAGCCCGGACTTATCCGTCTGGCGGAATATCTCGAACACGGAAAACGCCTTTATCGTCCTGAAAGCGTCGCGGAACGCGAAGCTGTCGGCGGCGAAGTCCTCGAACCCGCGCATGAACTCCCCGGAGAGGAGCGTCCCCGCCGTGAGCTTGGGGAACTCCGCCGCGGCGCGGCGTTCAGACTCCAAAATCTCCGGCGCTTTCACGGCGCAGTTCAGGATGAAAAATCCGCCGAGCGCCGATACGGACACCGCGAGCGTCAGTATGTGCCGCAGGGGTGTTTTTTCCGTTTTTCCCGTCATAGCTCCCGCCTCCTCAGAACCTGAAATATATGAACGGGTTGAATGACCCGTCCACGAGATACGCCGTTATGAGCGTCAGCAGCGCGGCGACGGCGAGCGGCTCAAGCGCCGTCATGAGCCGTCCCGCCCGGCGGCCGAGAGCCGCCGCCGCTTTCGATGGCAAAGGCGTGGAGCCGACGAGCGCGAGCGCGAGCGGGACGGCGCAGCTTCGCAGATAGTACAGCGATTCGCCCCCCGCGAGCACGCCCCCGCCCGCGCCGAACATCAGCCCGGCGCGCGATATGGCTGTCGAAAGCTCCGGCGCGTCGAACAGCGTCCAGCCGATAAGCACGAACAGCGCCAGATATATGTGTGATACGAAGGACGGCAGTTTTTCAAGAACCCTGCCGAGAAAGAATTTCTCGATGAGCAGCAGCGCCGCGAAGTATCCCCCCCACGCGATGAACGTCCAGCCCGCGCCGTGCCAGAAGCCGGTCAGGAACCACACGACGAGGATGTTGAATATGTGGCGCGCGGGACCCGCCCTGTTCCCGCCGAGCGGTATGTACACATAGTCCCGGAACCAGCTCGACAGCGATATGTGCCAGCGCCGCCAGAACTCCGTGACGCTTTTCGATGTGTATGGGTAATTGAAGTTCTCCATAAACTCAAACCCGAATATCCGCCCTAGTCCAATCGCCATATCGCTGTAGCCGGAAAAGTCGAAGTAGATGTGGAACGCGTAGGAAACGATGTACAGCCACGCCATGAGCAAACTTTTCTCCCCCGACGCGCGGCATATATCCGCGAGCTCACCGAGCACGTTCGCTATCAGAACCTTCTTCCCGAGCCCGAACGTGAAGCGCCGAGCGCCGAGCGCGAAGCGGGAGACGGAATGTTCCCGCTCACCGAGGGACCGCGCGACGTCCGCGTAGCGCACTATGGGCCCCGCGATGAGCTGCGGAAAGAGCGTGACGTAAGCCGCAAACGCCGGAAGGCTGCGCTGAAGCTCCGTTTTGCCCCGGTACAGGTCTATATCATAGCTGAGTATCTGGAATGTATAGAAGCTGATCCCGATGGGCAGGGCGATGCGCGTGAGCGGGATCGCCGCGCCGAAAAGCGCGTTGACATTCGCTATGAAAAAATCCGTGTACTTGAAAAAGCCCAGCCCCCCCAGCCCGACGGCGAGCGATGCGATAAGAGCCGCCTTGGACAGACCTTTCCCCCGCCACCGATCGATGAACAGCCCGAAGAACCAGCCGGAGAGCACCTGCGCCGCCATCAGAAGCAGATAGCGCGGCTCGCCCCAGCCGTAAAACACAAGGCTCGCCGCGAGCAGGACAAGGTTCCTGCGCCGGGGGTCGCGCGCGCGGGCACCCGGACTTTCCCCTCGTCCGCGGGCGAGGGGAACTATGAAATACAGCGCTATCGTGATCGGCAGGAAATAATAAAGGAACTCAGGGCTCGAAAAGAGCAACTTGCATCACCGCTCTCGTTAATTTGACGTATAGAAAACGTCGGTCTCCCCGGGACCTATCACCTCCGCAAACGCTTCCGTAAGCGCGTCCGCCGTCGCGGCTCTCGACGCCGTGAGCAGGATATAGTCCCCGGAAGATGTGACGGCACTCTTTTCGGGCGTGACGCACAGCCACTTTCCCGAATCGTAGCCTTCGGCTATTGATCCTTTGACATCCGGAACGTGACCCGGCGCGTACAGCAGCGCGACCTCGTGTGCCTGAGAGATTATGCCGGCAACGGCGGTGTACGCTTGCTCCACGAGCGCGAAATCCGCCTCCGTCAGGCCGAGCTTGCTGCAGTTCTCCGCCGTCACGGGGTCGATGAACGACATGGGCAGGGCGTCTTCCCCTTCAAGTCCGGTGCCCGCCGTGTCGAGGATTTCCTGAAGCAGCGAATCGACGCCGGGCGCAGGTTCCGCGTTCTCCGTCGGGACGGTGTCCTCCGGCGTGACGGACGCTTCCGGTGCCGCGGAGACGGGGGGTTCGGGGGTTGTCGGCGTCGGGCTTGTCCCCGTTCCGCCGCCGCAGGCGGCGGACGCGAGAATTGCCGCGAGCGCCGCCAGCGCGCAAAACGCGCGTGTGAGCGAATGTTTTTTCATTGTGTACTCCTTTTTCTACGGTGAATTATTTGCAGGACCCGCGGGGGGCGGCGATATGCCTGTTCGTTTCCGAAGCCCCGGCGCGGCTGCGGCACAGACACGTTATACCACGCGGTAACGGGCAATGCAACAGTTTTTTGAGTTTTTTTGTTGAAAAATGTCGGGGGACAGATTCAGATGTCCCGCACGTCCGTAAGTCTCGGGTTCGCCGGCCACGTCTCCTCGTCGAGCTGAGCGCGGTATCCGCCGCAGTTTGGCGCCGGCCATTCGAAGTAGTCGCGCCGGGGTCTCGCGAACCGCTCCATGATCGCCATTATCGTGCCGCCGTGCGCGACGATGAGCAGATAGCTGTGCCGCCGCGCTATGTTTTCGCCCACGAGCTCGGAAAACGTCACGCATACGCGCGTCGTGAAGCCTCGTATGCCCTCGCCGCGCGGGCAGGGCTCGCGGCAGCCCCCGGACACCCACGCGAGGTATTCTGCGTCCTCGCGCATTTCGTCGGCGGTGCGCCCCTCAAAAAGCCCGAAGTCCATCTCCCGCAGGCCGGGGACGAGCATGACGCGCGCGTTCGGGAATTTTATCGTGGCGGTCTGCGCCGCCCTTATCATCGGGGAGGCGTAGACGAGCGGCACGGATGGCATGATCCCCGATTTCACGGCCGTTTTTATGCCCTGTTCGCAAAGCGGCTGGTCGGTCACGCCGATGTACCGCCGTTCAAGATTTCCCGCCGTCTCGGCGTGGCGTATCAGTATTATTTCCATATCGGGCCTTTCGTCAGCGGATGTGGGTGCTTGCCGTTTGACCGCAGTATACCATAAAACGGCGGGAAAACAAATTGAGAATCTGTTTTCACAGCCGCCCGCGCAAAAAACGCTTGACACCCTCCGTGTTTTGCGATATCATCTGTACAATTCACAAAAAATCTTTATCGGAGGAGAGATCGCAATGTTAAAAAGCACGAAATTCGTAGACCTGCTCGATGCCCCGTTTTCGCGGAGAGGCTCGTTCCTGGCGCTCGCGAACGACAATTACGGGGAGGATCTCTACGGCAAATGCAATCTTTGGCTTTGCAGTAGCCGTATCACGGGCATCATGGACTTCAACCAGAACAACGGCTTCCGGATCCTCAAATTCGCACTGATCCACGGCGGGCATCCCGTTCCGTACGTCCTCGACACCACGCCGTACGAGGTCGCAATGCGCTCACGCTACGGCACCGTGCGTTTCACTTTCGCCGAGCCGAAGCTCGTACTCGCCTGCGCCGACTCGCCGGATATATCGCTGCGAATGACGATCCAAAAGCCCATAAGCTGGTTTACCGACCCCGAGCCGCCCACGCCGCTTGAAAAAGTAACGGGCGCTGTGCTCGATTTCCGCGCATCGAAACTGCAGGTGTTCGCCGGCAACCTGTGGCAGAACAGCGACTACACGGAAGCGCGCCCCGGCGGACCGGACGGCAAGCTTTTCGTCGCGTTCGAGGACTTTTTCAAGAGCGAGCCGAAAATCCGTCAGACCTACCCAAGCTATGACGAGGGTCTCGCGGACGTCAAGGCCGACTTCGACGGGTACGCCGCCAAAATCTGCCCGAGCCTTCCGGCGGAGTTTGAGCCGGGGCGCCTGGGCGCGCTGTGGCAGACGTGGCAGATGACCGTCGCGCCGGACGGGGAGAGCGCGTACAAGCGCGTGATGGTCAAAATGATCCACAGCATTTTCGAGGGCGCGTTCGTCTGGCAGCAACCGCTTCAGGCCATCGTCCACGCTAAGGGAGACCTGCCGCTCGCGTGGGATATTTACCTCTCCGGCTTTGAGCACATGGACGGGGAGGGTAAGCTGACCGACAGCCTCACGTATGAGGAAACGCCGAGCTTCGGGTTAAAGCCCCCCGTGCACGGCGCGGCGCTACTGTGGCTCATGGAGAATGCCGATTTCAAGGCGATCCCCAAAGCCGATAAGGAGTGGCTGTACGACCGCCTCGTCCTGTGGACGGATTTCTGGACGAAGACTCACGATGCCGATGGAGACGGCGTCGTCGAGTTCGCGGGGCTTCTTGAAACGGGCTGGGAGGACGCGCCCTATTTCAACGTGGGCTTCCCCTGCGCCAGCCCCGACCTCAACGCGCTCATCGCGCTTCAGATGGAGTCCATCTCTGCCCTCGGCGCGGAAATCGGCAGACCGGATTCCGAGAACGCCGCGTGGGCGGAGGCATCCAGAGCGCTCGCCGCCAAGATCGTCGAAAAATTCTGGAACGGGACTGAATGGTTCGCGTTCAACGCGAAAACGGGCGAAAAGTCCGATTCTCACACGGTTTCGCTCTATTTCCCGCTGCTGCTCGGCAACCGTCTGCCGAAGGATGTCGTCGATAAAAGCATAGCGTACATGTTCGAGACCGACCGGTTCGACACGCCCTACGGGTTGGCGACGGAAACGCTCGGCAGCGATTATTTCTTCCACGGCTTCACGCAGGGCAGCGTCATAACGCCGTCCTCGTTCTGGCTCGCCGTCGCGCTCGAATGGTGCGGGCGGCGGGATCTCGCCGAAAGCGTCTCGCGCAAGTACTGCGCCATGTTGCGCGACACGGGCTTCTTCCACATACATAACGCGCTGACGGGAAAGGAGGACAGGAGCCTCACGGCGTTCGGCGAAAAGGGGCTGTTCTGGTCGGCATGGTCGTCCTCAACTTACATCTACCTCGCGGACAGGTACGGGGGATAACGCCCGCCCTGCGGCGTCCCCTACTCCCCGCCGGATACGTCCTGATAGTTCTCCGTCTGCCGCGTGAACATCTCGTAATACCCGCCGCAGGCGGCCATAAGCTCGTCGTGCGTGCCGCTTTCAATAATCCTGCCGCCCTCCACGTGATAGATGACGTCGAAGTCCCGCACCATGCTCAACCTGTGCGCTATCATTATGTCCGTCACGATTATGTACGCTTTGCCGTATTTCCAGTACGGCTTGACTCAGAAACCATAAGTAACGTGTTCTGTCAAACGCTTTCATAGTCGACGCTCCCATCAAGACAGTGGTTTGCGACAGAATAAACTGCGGAGTAAGCCGCAAGATAAAACGCGATAAAAACGCAGGCCGTCCCGTGGCGGAGGGGGGGACAGGGGTGGCCCCAGCGCCCCCGGGCGGGCGGGCGGCGGGGCACCCGGGACGGCGG
>JAITJC010000081.1 GCA_031279125.1 Oscillospiraceae bacterium | reverse complement strand
CAAAAAAAGGAGAGAGCCTTCGCCATGGAACAGACGGCGACGATAGGCATCGGCGGCATGACGTGCTCCGGCTGCCGGAATAAAATCGAAAAGAAGCTCCGGGGTGCCGACGGGGTCAGATCCGCGTCCGTGAGCCTCGCCAAGGGGACGGCATCGATAGTCTATGACGACAGCGCCGTCACGCTGCGGGAGCTCGAGTCGGCCATCGAGCGGCTCGGCTACAGCGTGCGGGACGGGAGCGGGCGCGGCGCGCCCGCCGGGAAGGCCGCCGGGCTTGTGATAATCCTTTTCGCCGCGTATACGCTGCTCCGCCGGTTCGGCCTGACGGATTTTCTGAATGTGTTCCCGGAGGCGGAGGATAGCATGGGTTACGGCGCGCTGTTCGTCGTCGGGCTTTTGACTTCCGCGCACTGCGCCGCGATGTGCGGCGGCATCAACCTTTCCCAGAGCCTCGGCGGGACGGGCGGCGGCGGGGCGGTTGCCCTGCGCCCGTGCCTGCTGTATAATGGCGGGCGGGCGGCGGCATATACGCTCGTCGGGGGCGTCGCCGGGGCGCTCGGCTCGGTTTTCACGCTCACGGGGGCGTGGCGCGGCGTCATACAGCTCGCCGCCGGCGCGTTTATGGTCATAATGGGGTTGAATATGCTCGGTATGCTGCGGGGCCTGCGCCGCTTTATGCCGCGTCTGCCGAGCGGCCTCGCGAGGCGCCTCGGCGCGGGGAGAAGCAAGTCCGCCGGCCCTCTCGTCATAGGGCTTCTCAACGGCCTTATGCCCTGCGGTCCGCTTCAGGCTATGCAGCTTTACGCGCTGAGTTCCGGCAGTCCCGCGAAGGGGGCGCTCTCCATGCTGCTGTTCAGCCTCGGGACAGTGCCTTTGATGTTCGGGCTGGGTGCGCTCGGGTCCGTTCTCAGCCGGAAGCTCGCGCGGTACGTGACGGCGGCGGGGGCGGCGCTCGTGGTCGTCCTGGGGCTCGCGATGTTCTCGCGGGGGTGGAGCCTGTCGGGTTTCTCGCTCGGCGCGCTTGACGTCGCGGGACTGCGGAGTCCCGGCGCGGCGGTGATGTCCGAGGCGGTTGCGGGGGACGGGTACCAGACAGTGAGCGCGACGCTTCGCCCGGGGAGCTATCCGGCGATCACGGTGCGGGCGGGAATACCGGTCAAGTGGACGATAGACGCCCCTCCGGGGAGCATAAACGGTTGCAACAACCGCCTTTTTATCCCCAAATATGACGTGGAGCACGAATTCACGGCGGGAGAAAACGTCATAGAGTTCACGCCGTCCGAGGCGGGAACGGTTCGGTACAGCTGCTGGATGGGCATGATACGCGGGACGATCACGGTCGTCGAGGCTGAAGGAGGATATGAAAATGGCTGAACCCCGCAAATCCCCGCGGAAAAACGGCAAGGATGGTGTTCGGCATATGGAAAGTCACGTTCTCGGCATAAGGGGAATGACCTGCGCGGCGTGCGCGCAGAGGATCGAGCGCGTCGTTCGGAAACTGCCCGGCATCGGGCGGGCGAGCGTGAATCTCGCGAGCGAGAAGCTGTTCGTGGAATACGACGCCGGGGAACTCGGGCTCCCCGCGATTAAAGAGGCCGTGCGTAAAATCGGTTACGAGGCGGTGGAAAAGAAGGCTTCCGCCGACGAGGACAGGGCGCGGCGCCGGAAGGAACTCCGTACGCTCCGGGCAAAGCTCGCCGTCTCCGCCGCGTTCACCCTGCCGCTATTGTACATCGCCATGGCGCCGATGATAGGTCTGCCGTTCCCGGGCGTCCTCAGCCCGATGGGGTATCCCCTGCGGTACGCGCTCACGGAACTGTTGCTGACGCTGCCGGCCATCGCCGCGGGCTGGAGGTTTTATTACGTCGGCTATCGCGCGCTGTGGATGCGAAGCCCGAATATGGACTCGCTCATCGCCGTCGGCACGACGGCCGCCGTGGCGTTCAGCGTGTACAACACGTGGAGGATAGCGTCCGGCGGTATGCGCGAGGCCATGGCGGCGGCGGAGTCGCTGTATTACGAGACGGCGGGCGTTATCATAACGCTGATACTGCTCGGCAAGTCGCTTGAAGCCGCGTCGAAGGGGCGCACGGGCGAGGCCATAAAGAAGCTGATGGGGCTCGCTCCAAAGACTGCGATCATAATGCGCGGCAGCGAGGAAACAGAGATACCGATCGACGATGTCGGAATCGGCGACATAATCGTTGTGAAGCCCGGCGCGAAAATCCCCGTGGACGGCACGGTCGTCGAAGGGCGCACCGCTATCGACGAAAGTATGCTGACGGGCGAGAGTATGCCCGCGGGCAAAAAACCGGGGGACGCCGTGTACGCCGCGAGCCTCAATACGACGGGGGCGATACGCTTCCGCGCCGAGAAAATCGGAGCGGATACGGCGCTCGCGCAGATAATCAAGCTCGTCGAGGACGCGCAGGGTAGCAAGGCGCCGATTGCGAAGCTCGCGGACGTCGTATCGGGCTATTTCGTCCCCATCGTCTGCCTCGTCGCCGTCCTCGTCGGCGCCGCGTGGTATATAGGGACGCGGGACGCCGGGTTCGCGCTGACGATATTCATCTCCGTTCTCGTCATAGCCTGCCCGTGCGCCCTGGGGCTCGCGACGCCGACAGCCATAATGGTGGGTACGGGCAAGGGCGCGGAGCACGGCATATTGATAAAAGGCGGGGAGGCGCTCGAAACGGCGCACAAAATCAACGCCATAGTCTTTGACAAGACGGGCACGATAACAGAGGGCAAGCCCCGCGTCACGGATATTCTGACGGCGGGCGGCGATTCGCCCGGATCCGAGGAACTGCTTCTGCTCGCCGCGTCGGCGGAGGCGGGCTCAGAGCATCCCCTGGGGCAGGCCGTCGTCGCGGGGGCGCGGGAGCGCGGGCTGGAGCTTATCCGGGCGGACGGCTTCGACTCCGTGACGGGGCGCGGGATAGAGGCGCGGGTCGGCGGCAGGGATGTCCTCGCGGGGAGCCGTAAACTCATGGAGGAGCGCGGGGTGCCCCTCGCGGCGATGGAGCGCGAGGCGGACAGGCTATCGGGGGACGGCAAAACGCCGATGTACGTCGCCGTGGACGGCGCCCTCGCGGGGATAGTCGCCGTGGCGGACGTGGTGAAGCCGTCGAGCCGAGAGGCGATAGGGCGTCTGCGGAAAATGGGCATCGAGGTCGCGATGCTCACGGGCGACAACAAAAGCACGGCCGCCGCGATAGCCCGGCAGGTCGGGATTGACCGCGTCCTCGCGGAAGTGCTGCCGCAAGACAAGGCGGGCGAGGTCAAAAAATTGCAGGGCGAGGGCAGGAAGGTCGCGATGGTCGGCGACGGGATAAACGACGCGCCGGCGCTCGCGCAGGCCGACATCGGCATCGCCATAGGCTCCGGCACGGATGTCGCGATGGAGTCGGCGGACATCGTGCTGATGAGGGGCGACCTGCGCGATGTGCCGACGGCCATCAACCTCTCCAAGCGGACGATACGCAATATAAAGCAGAATCTGTTCTGGGCGTTCGGCTATAACACGGTAGGCATCCCCATAGCGGCGGGCGCGCTGTATCTGTTCGGCGGACCGCTGCTGAGTCCGATTTTCGCGGCGGCGGCGATGAGTTTGTCGAGCGTGTCGGTGCTCACGAACGCGCTGAGGCTGAAGAGTTTCAGGGGATGAAAGCGGCGGCATTTCGTCACCCTTCATATCTTGGAGCTGGTGGGGAGACTCGAACTCCCGACCTGCTGATTACGAATCAGCTGCTCTACCGGCTGAGCTACACCAGCGTTTTTTGTACCGCGCCACGGTATTATACACAATCCCCCCGCCGCGTGTCAACAAAAAAATTGATTTCCGTGACCCCCGCAAAATATCCCTTGACAAGCGCGTTCCCTTGTGATAAACTGCGCGCAGATGTTTTTTTAACAGTATTCGACGCGAGCCAGCCGGCGCCGCGCTTCGCGGCACCGCAACCGGGAAGCGGGCCGTCGCGCCATGTTCAACCGAAAGGAAACGGCGTCTGTGACACATCCGGCGATGGAATATAAGAACGTAACCGGGCGTATATACGACATACAGGGCTATGCCGTGCACGACGGGCCGGGCATACGCACGACGGTGTATACAAAAGGCTGCCCCTTGCGCTGCCTTTGGTGCCACAGTCCGGAGTCGCAGCGCCGCGAGCTTGAGCTCGGCTATCTGCCGGTAAAGTGCCTGGGGACCGATCTGTGCCGGGACGCGTGCGTGAGCGCGTGCCCCGAAGGGGCGATCTCTCGCGGCGAGCCGGTGAAGGATCTGCGCGCGTCGGGAATGATTCAAAAGCCCGCCATTGACCGAGAAAAATGTTCCGGCTGTTTGAAATGCGCCGAAGCGTGTATGACACAGGCGCTTTACGCGTCGGCCCGCGACACCACGGTCGACGAGGTATATGACCGGGTCATAAAGGACGTTTCGTTTTTCAAAAACGGCGGAGGCATAACAATTTCCGGAGGGGAGGCGATGGCGCAATTTGAGTTCACCTACAACTTGTCGAAACGGCTGAAGTCCCGAGGCATACATATCTGCCTCGATACGACGGGCTTCGCCGAGGCCGTCCTGTTTGAGCGCGTGCTCCCGTATGTCGATCTGTTTTTGTACGACATCAAGCATATGGACTCCGCGAGGCACGAAAAGCTCGTCGGCGTGCCGAACGAACTGATCCTGAGCAACGCGCGCTTCATCGCGGCTCGCGGGGGCGCGCTGCAAATCCGGGTGCCTGTCATCCCGAAGCTGACGGATCAGGAAAGCAATCTGCGCCGGACCGCGGAGTTTTGCCTCTCTCTCGGCGAGGCGGTGAAGCTCGTACAGCTCCTGCCTTATCACAAAACGGGGCGAATGAAGTACGACCGCCTGGGCTGGCGGTATAAGCTGGCGAACGTCGAGCCGCCGGACGACGTGTTTATGGGCGGCGCGCTCGCGATGTTCCAAAGCTACGGGCTGAACTGCCAACTACATTAAGCTGATGAATAAATTTTTATAATGCGCCTATAAAGCGCGAAAGGAGCAGCATCATGGCAACAAAGTTCGATCTCCCCATTTCCGCCCGCGTTCAGGAACTGCAGAACAAACGGGCGCGCATCAACAAGGACCTGCGCTTGAACGTCGAGCGCAACCGCATCCTCACGGAGTACTACAGAACGCACGAGAACCAGCACCCCCTGTACAAGCGCGCGGGCTACCTTCACACGTGGTGCACGACGCGCAAAATCACAGTCGAGGACGAGGATATCTTCCTCGGCGACGCCGGCCCCACGTGCCGCTCGCTCCACTTTGACATCGAGCAGACGCCCCATAGCTGGTTCAAGTCGAACTTCGGCGACACGGACGAGCGCTTCCGCGCCGCGTGGCAGGTTCCGGGCAGTATCTGGGTGTCTGACGAGGAGCGCGCGTATCTGCTTGATGCCGCCGACTACTGGGTCGGCAAGGACATCGGGGCGACCGCGCGCGGGATTATGCCCGAATTCTTTGAGGCGGGCGGCGCGCCTCCGTTCTTCACGGACGCGAACGGCACATATCCGGGGCACTTTAACCCCAATTATGAAAAGGCCGTCACCGTCGGCTTCGGCGCGGTGCGCCGCGAGGCTCTCGAAAAAATCGACGGGATCGTGAAGCGCACGACGCATGACAACATACACAAAGAGATGTTTTACCGTGCCATCGTCAGGGTTTGCGACGGAATGATCGCAATGAGCAAGCGTTACGCCGAGGGCTGCCGGGAGGCGGCCGGGTTCGCGCCGCCGGAGCGTCGCGCCGAGTTGCTGAAAAAGGCGGATTCTTTGGACTGGATTCTTGAAAATCCCGCCCGCAATCTCTGGGAGGGGCTGCAAATAGTCCTGTTCTATCAGAATTTACTCACCGTTGACGGCACGCACTGGGCGGATTCGCCCGGCCTGATAGACAGCTTCCTCGGACCGCTCGCGGAGAACGACATCAAGACGGGCGCGCTGACGGTCGAGGGCGCGCAAGAGCTGTTTGACGCGTTTCTGCTTCAAATCGGCAACCAGATTATAATGTTCCCGAAACCGAACAACGACCAGCTGATCGAGGCGCACGCGAGCGGGAAAACCATGTTCGACCTGCAGGGCGGAATGCAGAATATCGCCGCCGGCTCGCTCATCACAATCGGCGGGCAGACGTCCGACGGCAAGGGCGACTACACCATCGCGACAGAGATGATCCTTCTTTCGTATTTCCGTCTGCGCGTCGCGGAGCCGAGCCTCGCCCTGCGCGTCAACGAGTTCACCCCCGACCGCATCTGGGAGCTCGGCGTTGAGTGCAGTAAGCGCTCGGGCGGGATGCCGCAATTCAACAACGACGCCGTCATCATTCAAAGTATGCTCGATCGCGGCGTACCGATTGAGGACGCGAGGCGCTACGCGGTGTTCGGGTGCGTCGAGCCCGCCATCTCCGGCAAGGAATGGTCGATGGCCGCCAACTGCGGCATGTACGGCGGGGGTCCTCCGGGTCTTCTCGGAACTGTCCAGAACGTCATATTCGGGGATTACAACCCCATGTACGGCGCCGATCCCGGCACCGGCAAGAGGCTTTATGACTATGAATCCTTTGAGGAGATCCAAGCGGAGATCGAGGCCCGCGTAAAGGAGGGCATGGATCGCGCCTCAAGGGCGTATCAGTGGGCGGCGCTTGTCTTTGAAACGGCGTGGCCGTGCCTGTCGGCGTCAACGATGACCGACGGTTGCATGGAGTCCGGGAAGGACGTAACCTGGGGCGGCGCGAAATACAACGGCATGGGCAGTATGTTTAATGCCGTGGCGACGGCGGGCGACAGCCTGATGACAATCAAAAAGCTGTGCTTTGACGACAAAACCCTCACAACGCGCGAGCTTTACGACGCTCTCGTGAACAACTGGGAGGGGAAGGAACTGCTCCGCCAGAGGATTCTCAACGAGGTGCCCTTCTACGGCAACGACAACGACGAGCCGGACGCTATCGTCGAGTGGATGACGAACCTCTGGGCGGATGAATTCAACTCGCGCCCCGGGCCGAATAACGGCGAATGCAATATGGGCGCGCTCGACCTGTACTGGGTCGGCGGCGGCAAGCGCACATGGGCGACGCCCGACGGCAGAAAAACCGGGGACCCGCTGTCCCCGTCGAGTGACCCGCGCCCCGACGCCGTTAAAAACGGGCCGCTTTTGTACGTGAAGAGCGTCGCGAAGATGCCGTGGGTCAAACTTCGCTGCGGCGGCGCGATAAATCTGCGCCTCGACGCGAACTCCGTGCGGAGCGAGGATTCCAGTTCCAAGGTGCGCGACCTCATCCGGTCATACTTCGACATGGGCGGGATTCAGTTCCACTTCACGGTCGCCGACACGGAGATCATGCGCGCCGCGCAGAAGAACCCGCAGGACTATCAGGATTTGATCGTGCGCATCGCGGGCTTCTCCGCGTATTTCACGCATCTGCCGTTCGACGACCAGGAGAACTACATAGCAAGATACGAAATAGCGGTGTGACGGACAGACCGACGGGCTGACCGCGCAAATATCCGCCCCCGCCGCGCGGGGGCGGATATTTTTTTCGCGTTTTCGCGAAAAAAAGAGGGAAACGCTGAGAAGCGGCGTATTATATATATGCTATGGAAAATATGACGAATGCCATGCCTCGCCTCCGGCGCGAGGAACTTGAAAAGAATACGCTGTCCCCGCTTGCCTCTCTCGCGGCGGCGTCCAAGGGCAGGGAACGCCCGGAGAACGAATGTCCGCTTCGGACATGCTTCCAGCGGGACGCGGACAGGCTTACGCACAGCAAGTCGTTCCGCCGCCTGATACATAAAACTCAGGTGTTTCTCAACCCGGAGGGCGACCACTACCGTACGCGGCTGACGCACACACTTGAGGTGTCGCGCATAGCGCGGACGATCTCCCGCGCGCTGGGGCTCAACGAGGATTTGACGGAGGCCATAGCCTCGGGGCACGACCTCGGGCACACGCCCTTCGGGCACGCCGGGGAGCGCGCCCTGAACGGGCTCACGGCGGAAATCGGCGGCTTTCGCCACAACGAGCAGAGCCTGCGCGTTATCGACAGAATAGAAAAAGGCGGGCGCGGGCTGAATCTTTCCTATGAGACGCGCGACGGCATATTGAAGCATACGGGCAATGACGCGCCGGAGACCCTCGAAGGGCGCGTCGTGCGCCTTTCGGACCGCGCGGCGTACCTCAACCACGACCTCGACGACGCGCTCCGCGCCGGAATCCTGACGGAGGAGGACATACCGCCTGAAATTCTTTGCGCGTTCGGCGAAAGCCTGTCCGAGAGGGTAGGCACCGTCGTGCGGGACGTCATAAGCGAAAGCGGGAGGACGGGGGATATAGCGATCTCGGCGGGGCTGCGCCTCCCGTTTGAGGCTTTTTACAGCTTCATGTTCAAGAATCTGTATACAAACGCGCGCGCGAAAAGCGAGGAAACAAAGGTTTTCGGTATTTTAGACGGGCTTTTCGGGTACTATTCGGAAAATCCGGAAGAGCTCTCCGAGGACTACCGCGCCATTGCGGAAAGGGACGGTTTGCAGCGGGCCGTATGCGATTATGTGTCGGGGATGACGGACTCCTACGCCATAGCGGAGTATGAGCGGCTGTTTATCCCCGACGCGTGGGGAGGCAGGTGAAAGAATGGCGATTCCGGACAGCTTCATTGACGAGCTTGTTGCGCGGACGGACATAGCGGAGGTAGTGTCGTCCTATGTGAAGCTCACGAAGCGCTCGGGGGCGAACGAGTTCGGCCTGTGCCCGTTCCACAGCGAAAAGACGCCGTCTTTCTCCATCAACCGGGACAAGCAGGCGTTCTATTGCTTCGGTTGCGGGCGCGGCGGCGGCGTCATCAATTTCATTCGGGAGATCGAAAACCTTTCATTCAGGGAAGCGGTGGATATGCTCGCGAAGCGCGCCGGTATGACGGTGCCGGAAACGGACGGCAGAGAGCGGACGGAAGAGCGCCGCCGCATGCTCGACCTCAACCGGGACGCGGCGCGCTTTTATCACGATACGCTCGCCGCCGCGCGCGGCGGCGCGGCGGCGAGCTATATGCGCTCGCGCGGGATATCGCCGCGCATGGCGCGGATGTTCGGGCTCGGCGCGGCGCCGGATTCCTGGGACGCGCTGCTTGCGGCGATGAAGGGCAAAGGCTACGGCGAGGGGGAGCTTGTTGACGCCGGTCTCGCGCGGCGCGGGAAAAACGGCGCGCCCTACGACTATTTCCGCGACAGGCTGATTTTCCCCGTTATAGACGTGCGCGGAGGCGTCATAGGCTTTTCGGGCAGGGCTCTGGCGGACGGGGGACCGAAATATCTCAACTCGCCCGACACGCGCGTTTTCAGCAAGAGCCGCAATCTTTTCGCGCTGAACCTCGCCAAGAAATCGAAAGCGGGGATGCTGATTCTGACGGAAGGGAACATAGACGTCGTATCGTTGCACGGCGCGGGCGTGGACTGCGCCGTGGCCTCGCTCGGCACGTCGCTCACCGGGGAACAGGCGCGGCTTATGACGCGCTATACGGACAAGGCGGTGATATGCTACGACAACGACGAAGCCGGGCAGAAGGCGACGGAGCGGGCCATCGGGATTCTCGAAAAAACGGGGCTGAACGTGCGCGTACTGCGTCTGGGCGGGGCGAAGGATCCGGACGAATACGTCAGGAAGTACGGCGGAGACAGCTTTCTGAACCTGCTCGACAAGAGCGAAAACCATATGGAATACCGCCTGCGCAGCATACTCTCAGAGGTGGATATGAAAACGGACGAGGGGCGCGTCAGTTATCTGACGCGCGCGGTGGAGGCGCTCGCCGACGTGCCGTCCGCCGCGGAGCGCGAGGTGTTCGGGCGCACCGCGGCGAAAAGCGCGGGCGTATCGTATGAGGCCGTGGAAAACGAGGTGCGCAAACAGCGCCGCGCCCTCGCGAAAAAAGAGAAATCGAAATTGCGGCGCGCGGAGGAGCGCCCGGACGCCACGGTACAGCCGGACGACAGGGCGCTGCGCTACGAAAACGAGTATTCCGCCGTGGCGGAGGAGGGCGTTGTGCGGTGCCTGTTTTCCGACCCGGAGACATTCAAAGCGGTGCGGGAGGCGGATCTGAAGCCGGAGGAATTCACCTCGGAGTTCCTCGGCAGGGTATACGCGCGGCTGCTGGAGCGCGACGGCGCGGACGAGCGCGCCCCGCCTTCCGCGATTCTCGCCGCGCTGGAACCTTCGGAGGCGTCCCATCTGACAAAGCTCTTGCGCCGCCCCTCATCCAAGCGGGAGGGCGTGCGGGAGATGCGCGACTACATAGAGAGGATACGCGAAGAAAGGCTGAAAAGCGAGGGCGACATCACGGCGGCGCTGATTGCCGTGCAAAAAATAAAACAAAGAAAGGAAATGGGTTGAACTTATGGATATGCTGAACATTGACGAACTGCTTGAAGCCGAGAGCTTCGCGGACGGGAACGAGGAAGGCGCCGGCGGGGAGCTTAGGCGCTCGATGACGGAGGAGCGCATCGGGGAGCTGATTGAGGAAGGCAAAAAACGCGGGAACCTGTCCTCTGACGAGATTTATGAGGTTCTGGAGGATATGGACCTTGAAACGGAGCAGGTGGATAAGTTCTATGACACGCTCGAAAACCTGAACATCGACACGGCGGCGCCGGAAACGGCGTTCGTCCCGGACAACGTGGTCGCGCCGGACATCGCGGAACTGCAGGAGATTGACGAGATCACAGAGGAAGAGCTCGTGGAGCCGGAAGAGCTCGCCGACGCGTTCAACGTGGACGACCCCGTGCGGATGTACCTGAAAGAGATTGGCAGGGTGAACCTCCTGACGGCGGAAGAGGAGGTCACGATCGCCCAAAGGATAATGGAGGGCGACGAGCGGGCGAAACGGAGGATGACGGAGGCGAACCTGCGCCTTGTCGTGTCTATAGCGAAGCGCTATGTCGGGCGCGGGATGATGTTCCTCGACCTCATCCAAGAGGGCAACCTCGGGCTTATCAAAGCCGTCGAAAAATTCGACTATACGAAGGGCTACAAATTCTCGACATACGCCACGTGGTGGATACGCCAGGCCATCACGCGAGCCATAGCCGACCAGGCGAGGACGATCCGCATACCCGTGCATATGGTGGAGACGATAAACAAGGTCATGCGCATATCCCGCCAGCTCTTGCAGGAGCTCGGGCACGACCCGACGCCGGAGGAAATTTCAGAAGATATGGGAATGCCTGTCGAAAAGGTGCGCGAGATACTGAAAATAGCGCAGGAGCCCGTATCCCTCGAAACACCGATCGGCGAGGAGGAGGACTCGCACCTCGGCGACTTCATCCCGGATGAAGACGCCTCCGCCCCGCCGGAGGCGGCGAACTTCACGCTTCTGCGCGAACAGCTCGGCACGGTGATGAAAACGCTGAGTCCGAGGGAGGAAATGGTCCTGCGTATGCGGTTCGGACTTGACGACGGGCGCGCGCGCACGCTTGAGGAAGTCGGCCGCCAGTTCAACGTCACGCGCGAGCGCATACGCCAGATAGAGGCCAAGGCTCTGCGCAAACTGCGCCATCCGACGCGCAGCAGAAAGCTGAAGGATTTTTTGACGTAAATCGGATGCCCGCCGAAATATTTACGCGACTGTCCGCAACCGAAAGAACGGAGCCGATTCCATATGAAAAAAATTAAATCCCGCATAAGCGCGTATATCCTGTCGGACGAACATCCCATCGCGGTGCGGATACTCAACATGACGTACATCCTCGGCATTTTCGTGTCGTTTGCGGCGATGATAATGCAGAGCATAGAAAGCGCCTCGTCCGCGGCGATAGTCGCGATAGCCATCCTGCCGATATCGGTCGTGATATTGCTTGTCGTCGTCAATAAATACAAGCTGTACGCGTTCGGGAACTGGTTCATAGTGATCGCCGTGTGCATGGTTTTTATGCCTGTCACGTTTTTCACGTCGGGCGGCATTTACAGCGGTATGCCGGCGTTTTTCACGCTGTCCGCCGTCGTTATATTCCTGCTCGTGAGAGGGCGCGGCTTCGCGGTGGCGCTGATTGTCCACTACGCCCTGATGGCCGCGTGCTATTACACCGCGTACAAGGGGCTCATTCCCGTGGAGGAGCTGAACGGCAAGGGAATGGTGGCGATGGACTGCTTCTACGGCGCGCTGTTTTCAAGCGTGTTCATAGGGTTTTTTCTGAAATTTCAGGATCGCCTGTACAAAAGGGAAAAACTCCGCGCCGACGACGCGATACGCGAGCTCGACTCGGCGCGCGTCTCCGCCGTCGCGATATTCGAGGGCAGTCCGTATGTGAGCGTCCTGTTCGACAAGGACTTCAACCTCATAGACTGCAACGACGCCGCGGCGGAATATATCGGCGCGTCTTCCAGGGAAGAACTGCTTGCCGGTTTCGGGCGGCTCGCGGGATATATCATACCCGAACGGCAGCCGGGCGGGGAAAGATCCGTCCCGCTGGCGGTGAGGCTGAGAACGGCGCTTGAAACAGGCGCCGTCAGCTTCGAGACGGAGCTGCGGCTGAAAGGGGATGCCCGCGCCGCGAGCATCGTGTTAAAGCGCATACCGTACAAGAGCGGTTTCGCCGTCGCGGGGTACATAATCGACATCACGGACGTGCGCGAGGCGCAGAACGCCGTGACGCGCCGCAACAACCTGCTGTCGGCGGTGAATGAGGTCGCGGCGCTGCTGCTTTCGGATTCGGGCAGTGAAGGCTCCATATACGCCGGCGTCACGGAGGCGCTCGCCACGCTCGCGCTCGCCATCGACGTCGATCGCGCGTTCATCTGGCGCAACACAGAGGGGGAGGACGGCGCGCTGCTCAGTTCGCAGGTCGCCGCGTGGCGGCGCGACGGGGAGCCCGTCCCGCCGTTCGACAGCCTGCCGTTCGACAAGGTTCTACACGGCTTCGAGAGGGACGAAAACGGGATTATCAGGACGATAAACGCGAAAGTGTCCGAATTGCCGCCCGGCGCCGTGGACGCCCGCGCGACGGCGGGCATGAAATCCTTCCTTGTGACGCCCATCGTGCGCGACCGCGAGTTCGGGGGCTTTATAACGTTCGAGGACTTCACGGAAGAGCGCGTTTTCTCGCCGGAGGACGAGGACATAATCTCTTACGGCGCCATGCTGATAGGGGCGGCGTTCCGCCGCGCCGAGCTGCTGAACGGCATCATCCGGGCGCAGCGGGAGGCGGAGACGGCTTCGCGCGCCAAGAGCGACTTCCTGTCCAATATGAGCCACGAGATGCGCACGCCGATGAACGCGATCATCGGCATGACTGCCATAGGGAAAATGTCCTCCGACATAGAGCGCAAGGATTACGCCTTCGGGAAAATCGAGGACGCCTCCACGCATCTGCTCGGCGTCATAAACGACATCCTCGATATGAGCAAGATAGAAGCGAACAAATTCGAACTGTCGCCCGAGTCGTTCAATTTTGAAAAGATGCTTCAAAAGGTCGTGAACGTCATAAACTTCCGCGTGGACGAAAAGCGCCAGAGCCTGACGGTGCATATAGACAAAAACATCCCGCGCGTTCTCATCGGGGACGACCAGCGTCTTGCGCAGGTCCTGACGAACCTGCTTTCAAACGCGGTCAAGTTTACGCCGGAGGACGGGCGCGTGTCCGTTTCCGCGCGGCTTTTGGGGGAAGAGGACGGCCTGTGCACACTGCAAATAGAGGTCAAGGACACGGGCATCGGCATATCCCCGGAGCAGCAGACGCGGCTTTTCAGGTCGTTCCAGCAGGCGGAGAGCAGCACGTCGCGCAAATTCGGAGGCACGGGTCTCGGCCTTGCCATTTCAAAGCGCATCGTGGAGATGATGGGCGGCGAAATATGGGCGGAATCGACGCTTGGGGAAGGTTCCGTGTTCGCGTTCACGATACGCGCGGAGCGCGGCGCCGCCGGAAAACAGCAGAGCCTTTTGGGCCCCGGCGTGGACTGGAAGACCATGCGTCTGCTCGCCGTGGACGACGCGCCGGAAATACTCGATTATTTCACGGAGATAATGCGCGGCTTCGGCGTCAGCTGCGATGTCGCGTCCGGCGGGAAGGAAGCCTGCGGGCTCATAGAAAGCCGGGGCGCCTATGATATTTACTTCGTAGACTGGCGCATGCCCGATATGGACGGGCTTGAGCTCGCGCGCCGGATAAACGGGAGCGGGGAAGAGGGGCGGTCGGTCGTCATTATGATGTCCTCCGCGGAATGGAGCGCGATAGAGGATGAGGCCAAGGCGGCGGGCGTCAAAAAATTTCTGCCCAAGCCGCTGTTCCCCTCTGAGATAGCCGATTGCATAAACGAGTGCATGGGCGTCGGCGGCACAGCGGATCTGTCCGGCGGCGCGGACGGCGGCGCGGCGGACGACTTTACCGGACGCAGGATACTGCTCGCCGAGGACGTAGAGATAAACCGCGAAATTCTCATCGCGCTTCTCGAACCCACGGGCATAGAGATCGACTGCGCGGAAAACGGCGCGCTGGCGCTTGAAAAATTCAGCGCCTCCCCGGACGCCTACGATATGATATTTATGGACGTGCAGATGCCGGAGATGGACGGATACGAGGCGACGCGCGGGATACGCGCGCTCAAAAACCCGAAAGCCGCGACGATACCCGTAGTCGCGATGACGGCGAACGTGTTCCGCGAGGACGTCGAAAAATGCCTCGCCGCCGGAATGAACGACCACGTCGGAAAGCCGCTTGACCTTGAGGAGGTGCTGGACAGACTGCGGGAGTATCTGCCCAAGCGGCAGCCGCCGAGAGAAAAAATCAGCAAAAAATGAAAAAAAACCTTGACGTTTCCAAAAACGTGTCGTATAATGTCGGCACATTCCGGTAAAACCAATTTGGCACAGCCGCTTCAGGGGTACCCCTGAAGCGGGCAAGCGAAAAAGCGCGAACCCCCTCGCCTCACTTCGGTGAGGCGAGGGAAACGCTCTGGAGGCGGAAAGGGCGGGACTCGCGCCCGGCGGCCGGGGCGGGCGCGTCAGACGGCAGAGTCCGGGAACCCGTCCGAGGCGGGGGCGCCCTTGCCCCG
>JAITJC010000034.1 GCA_031279125.1 Oscillospiraceae bacterium | reverse complement strand
AGTCTTCGCCAACTTGATGAGCGTCATCAAAACCGCGATTAAACAAGGCGTTTCCCCGCATATCGCCGTGCGGTCCGTGTTTGACGGGCGCTGCTGTGTTTCGTAGCTGAGTAGTAACCTTATCTTTTCTTTTTTTTGAGACAATATCAAAAACGCTTGACATATAATTTTTTTTGAAATTTTGAAAAAATTTTTTTGCGGGAACGCGCGTGCGGATTGCGGGCGGATAATATCCGCCCCTGCAAACGTGGGAGCGCGTCCCGTGCGCGGCCTGTATCACACAACCCTCCGGATTTTCCCGGCGAGCAACGTCAGCGCGGGTACGCCGAATCCCATCGCCACGTTCACCGCCAGCGCAGCCGCGCTGTTCGAGAACGCTTCCAGCGCGAATCTGTCCGCCGCAACATAAATGCCCCCGACGAAGCCGAAAAATACAACGGGCGCCGCGAGCCGCCGCTCTTCCTTGAGGTTGAAGAATTTTTTCGCGATGTTCATCACTATGAACGCGAGCGCCGTAATGATGATGAAGTCCGAGATCACCCACTCGGAAAGCAGGAGCGCCTCCAGCCTGTCAAGCGGCTGCATGACAGTTATGAGTTTTGTCGTCGAAAAAAACGGCGCCGGCATACGTTCCACGACGCGCCAAGAGAGCGTCCCTATGCATATTGCCGTTATAAGCGTCAGCATAACACCGATGTAAACGGCGGCCTTCCTGCCCTGACGCGCCGCGTCGCGCTTGTTGGAAATATGCTCCCCGAGGAAGAAAAACAGCGTGAGGTATCCCAAAATGCCGAGCACCGGATAGCTCGACTTCAAAATCGGAACCGCGTCCAAATGCGTGACGGGCCAGACATTTTCCGTTTTGAACGTCGGCATGAGGCACATCGCGAGCGCGAGCAGAATGACCGTGAACAGCAATATCGAAACCTCAGAAAACCGCGCGAACACCTCCAGTCTCCCGCGCGCCGCGATGAACACGAGCGGCATCATCGCAAGCATAAAGAACCGTATATCCGCCGTTGTGAATATCGTGGCGAGCATACGCTCCGCGTAGTATCTGATGTACAGCGCGTAAAGCAGTACCGCCCACAGCAGATACGCTGCGGTTATCAGCTTCCCTCCGATCCTGCCGAACACGCTCCCGAATACGTCGGCGAGACCGCGCGGGGCGCCGTCGTCTTTTTTGAACAGCGCCGCGAGGATGTGCGCGAGCGCCGCGAGTGCCGCCGCGCCGACAAGCACCCCCGCCCAGCCCGCGTGTCTGCCGTATCTCGCGCCCATTGATGGGAACAGGCGCGTTGCGGGGGAAAGACACGCGACGATATACATTATCATCGTCTGGCGCATACTGATTTTATTGTTGCGCGAACCCATCAACGGCGTCACCTTCCGATTCCCATCAAGGCGAGCATCGCCTCCGCCGCGCGGAGCCGGCGCGGCGACGGGAAGTACAGCGCCCCCGCCAAAAGCGCGGCGGCGCACAGCAGAAGATAGATGTACATTTCCCGCCGCAGCCCCTCGCGCTTCATCCGGCGCATATCGTAAAAGGCGGCGGCGGAAAGCGCCGCCGCGAACAGGACAAGCTCAGCCATCCGCGCCAATCCTCTCGCGCAGGTCATAACTGCGGCTTATGACGCATCTGACGTCGATTTCGATATTCAATTTCGGGAAAATCTCGCTCCAGTCATCCGCGATTCCCGCCCATTTCACCGGGTTTTTCATCCTCACGCGGCGTCCCAGCTCAATTCCGTCGCGCCCGAGCCGCGCGGACTCGTCCGCAACCGCCTCCAGTTCGCGCCTCATCAGCTCCGCCGCGCCGTCCTCAAGCGCTTTCATCCCGCGCTCCGTGAACACGTTCCGCCGCCCGAACTGCTCCGTAATATTCGCCTCCGCCGTGATGACGTACCGCACGCCCGTGAGCGTCTTTCCGTCCCAGAACGTCTCAAAGCTCACGCGGTACTGCAAAATCTCCAGCGTCGAGTATTCGCCGTCCTCCGCTTTCACGCTCACGGGCATGGCGTGCGCCCTGCCCGTGAGTACGTTGTACGCCCGCGCGAGCCCGCCGTCGTAAAAACCCGCGAGCTTATGATCGCGTATAAACGCAAAGCCGTCCGGCACGGCTGTTTTTTCCGGCTTTTCCGCGCCTATGACTTTCGCGAAACTCGTATCCTCATACGTGATCGCGGGAACCACCGCCGCCTCGCTTCCGTCGCCGAGCATCCCCGCAAGGTCTATGAGCCTCAGCATACGCGAGCCGGACAGCGCTTTCACGGCTTCGTCTATATTCGTCAGCACACCCGCCATGCGCCTGTTCGCCGCCGCCGTCGCGCGCAAAAGCTCCTTCGACGTTACGCCGCGCGCGATAAAGACGAACATCGAATACCGCGTCTCGTATTCGCGCGTGAAGAAGTCGAGGTATTTCGTAATGTCGTCGCGCGCCGCGTCCTCACCGATCAGCAGATAATCGACGTATCCGAGGTGACGGCGCTTATCGGAATAAATATTCATCTTGCTTACGGCATCGGACACGGTCAGCCCCTCGAACGACATTATGCCCGTCATCCCGGTACCGGCCGCACCCTCCTCGCCCGGCGGTCTTTCGCGGTCGGCCACAAGCGTGACTTCGACGCCGCCGCCTTTCTTGTCTATGCCTATTACCTGCACGACCTCAAAATCGCTTATTTCGCTCATGCCCGGGAAAAAGCGCAGCGTCGCCCCGCAGGCGAACAGCAGGGCCGACAGGGCGGCTATTATCGGCAGGATCGCTTTCCTTATCATTGAGGCTCCCCGCCCTTCCCAGACGCCCCGGCGCCTTGCCGGACGGAATCCTCGGGCGAAATATCGGCGGGTCTGCGCCGCTTGAACGCCCACGCCCGCCGCGTTACGGTGTCGTCGAACATCCGCACGCCCTCTCCCCCCGCGAACGGCGCGAGATACGGCGTACCGAAAATCTCTATGGAACACATATTGTAGAGTATCAGTATAAGCCCGAGCGTCGTCGTGAACAGCCCCCCTACGGACGCGAGCGCGACGAGCGCGAGACGGAACGCCCGCGATGCGTTGGACATATCCTGGCTCGGAACGACGAAACCCGCTATACCCGCCGCCGATATGATTATGACGACGCCGGGTGAGAGTATATTCGCCGTAATCGCCGCCTGTCCCACGACAAGCGCGCCCACGATGGACACAGCCTGACCGACGGCGCGCGGCAGGCGCAGACCGGCTTCAAGCAGAGCCTCAAACGCCAGCAGCATCAAGGCGACCTCCATATACGTCGGGAACGGCGCGCCCTGCTTGCTCGATATTATCGACACGGCGAGCTTCGTCGGTATCATCTCCTGATGATACGTCGTCACCGACACGTAAAACGCCGGCAGGACGAGCGACGCCGCGGCGCACACATACCGCATTATCCGGAACATCGAGCTCAAAACGAAATGATGCGCGTAGTCCTCCGGCGCTTGAAGGAACGCGTGCACGTCCACCGGGGTTATATACGCTATCGGCATACCGTCTATGATAATCCCGACGCGCCCCTCTATAATATTGCCGACGAATCTGTCCGGACGCTCCGTGTACAGCGCCTGAGGGAAAAGCGTGTCGCGCCTCTCGTACAAAACGGCCTCCACCTGCCCCGCCGAAACGAGTCCGTCCACGTCCGCGCTCTCAAACCGCTTTATCACCAGTGCCGCCGTATTGCCGTTTGCTATGCCCTCCACATATACCACCGCTACCCGCGTGGCAGTGCGACGCCCTACGGAAAGCTCACGTATCTTCAAATCCCCCGTTTTCACGCGGCGGCGCACGAGCGCCGTGTTCACGCGCAGGGACTCTACGAACGATTCCTTGGAGCCCTTGAGGACGTTTTCGCTCGTCGGCTCCGTGACGCCGCGCTTTTCAAAGCCCGGCGCGTCGAAAGCGACGGCGGCACCTGCCGCGTCGAATATCACGACGGCGGCCCCCGCGAGCAGTTCCTCCTCCGCCTCCTCCGGGGCAAGGCAGAGCCGTTTCCGCCCGTGGAACACGCGCCCGCCCATAACAAGCCCGATGACGTCGCGCGCCGTCTCCGCGTGCGAGAGGGCGCGCCCGGCGGCAAGCGGCCTCAATATAAAATCGTACACGGTGACAGTCGATACCATCCCGTCGATATAAACCGCCGTCGCGGCGGCGCCGCAACCTCCGACCGTGAAATCAGTGAATATAACATCGTCGCCGTACGCCATGCGCTCCCTTAGCCCGGCGGCGCTTATGTCGCCGAGCTTCGCGCGTCCGCGCGTCGCGGCTTTTCTTTTCGGCATAGTGGCGAGCCCTCCGGAAAACTGCGTTTCTGTGAAAAAGAGTATGCCCGGAAAACAAGAAACTATCCGCGGCTTGTATGGCTTGATCGCCCTGATTATGATGCGCATCATCCAAAACAGGATCGTGGGCTCCGGAACCATGCCATCCGCGATCGGGCTGCGGTTTGCAAGAAAAATTTGGCACTTCGCTGAATTGAGTGGGTAATGGAAGTGTGGTATAGTGGTGGCGGAGGTGGGCACAGTGGACAAGGAACTGTTTGAAGCGGGACTGGGGATAGAAGAACCGCTGTATATC
>JAITJC010000033.1 GCA_031279125.1 Oscillospiraceae bacterium | reverse complement strand
AGTCTTCGCCAACTTGATGAGCGTCATCAAAACCGCGATTAAACAAGGCGTTTCCCCGCATATCGCCGTGCGGTCCGTGTTTGACGGGCGCTGCTGTGTTTCGTAGCTGAGTAGTAACGTGCGTTCGCCGATTGCGCTTGACAGAACGCGCCGAAAGGCGGTAGAATTGCCGCGGACAATTCCGCCGGCGGAGGTTATGTGATGACGGGGGGAGAGCGAGCGTGAGGAATGTGATCCGCAGCCGTCGCGGCGGCAAGGGCGCGGGGCGGCGTCGGGTGAGGTGCGGCGATGCGGAATAAGAGGGAACTGCCGCGCGAGAAGCTCAGCAGCCTCGGCGCGGAGGCGCTGACCGATGTCGAGTTGCTTCAGGCCGTCATAGGCAGCGGCGGCAAGGGCAACGATTTCAAGCAAATCGCGAAAAACTTAAATTCCGTCATACAAAAAATCGGGGCGGAGAAGCTGACGATAGACGATGTGAAGTCCGTCAAGGGCATAGGAGACGCCAAGGCGACGGTCGTGTTTGCCGCGCTGGAGTTCTGGCGCAGGAAGCACGCTAAGCAGACGCGCCCGATAATAGACGCGCCGGAGAAGGCGGCGGAACAGCTTAATTTCATAAGGAACAAAAAACAGGAGCACTTCGTCCTGCTCACGCTTGACGGGGCGAGACGCCTCATAAAGAGCCGCGTGATCACAGTCGGCACGCTCACCGCGTCCCTTGTGCATCCGAGGGAGGTGTTCGCCCCCGCGATAGAGGACAGGGCGGCTTCCATAATCATAGCGCACAACCATCCCAGTGGTTCCCTCGACGTCAGCGCAAAGGACAGAGAGGTGACAAAGCTGATCCGGGAGGCGGGAGAGCTGCTGGGCATACATCTTGACGACCATATAATCATAACGGGAGACGATTTCGCGAGCGCGAATTAGAGCCGGGTATTGCGGCAGACACGAATATGTGTTACAATACCCCGCGTAAAACGAACGCGAAAGGCTTGGTCATATTTATGTCGGGACACTCGAAGTGGCACAACATCCAAAGGACGAAAAACGCTGCGGACGCGAAGCGCGGGCAGACGTTTACGAAAATCGCGAGGGAGATAATGGTCTCCGTGAAAGAGGGCGGCTCCGGGGATCCGGCGGGTAATTCGCGTCTCGCCGCAGCCGTGGCCAAGGCAAAGGCCGCGAATATGCCGAACGACAATATAAAGCGCACGATTGAAAAAGCGCTCGGCGCCGGCGCGGGGGACAGCTACGAAAGCGTCGTATACGAGGGGTACGGTCCCGCCGGCATCGCCGTCATCGTGGAGGCTATGACGGACAACCGCAATCGCACGGCGTCGGATGTGCGCCATGCGTTTGACAAGTACGGCGGCAAGCTGGGCGCGGCGGGGTGCGTGGCGTGGAGTTTTAACCGTCGGGGGGTGATCGTCGTCGATAATGAGGACGGGGGTGTTGACGAGGAGCGGATGCTGGCGGACGCTCTTGAGGCGGGAGCTCTCGACGTGGAGGCGGACGGGGCCGTCTTTGAGCTTTACACGGAACCGGACGGCGTCGCCGCCGCCGCGGGCGCGCTTGAAGAGCTCGGCTACAGGCTTTTGTCCGCGCAAGCCGAAATGGTTCCGCAGAGCCGGGTCGGGCTCACGGACGCGGAGGATATAAAGAATATGGAGAAGATGCTGGAGCTTTTGGAGGACAACGATGATGTCCAAAACGTATGGCACAACCGTGAGGAGTAGAGGAGAGCCGGAGGACAAGGAGCGGCGCGCCTTTTTCCTTAGCCTCGCTTTCGCGGCGGTGGCGGCGGTTTTTACGATGTACGCCGTCCGGGATGTGACGCTGTACGGCGACGACTATTACTATCTTTCGATACCGTTCACAAGCGCGCGAGACTTTTTCGCGGCGCACGCGGGCAACTATATGCGTGACAACGGGCGGTTTATCGTGCATGTGCTGGCGTCGCTTTTTTTGCGCGCGGACTTGTGTGTGTGGCGGGTGTTTTTGTCGGCGGAAATCGGCGCCGCCGTATTTCTGATTTGCCGCGTCGCGGGCGCGTCCTGCGCCGCGCGGTGCGCTGTGGCGCTCGCCGGGGTGACGCTCATCGGCATAGACGTCGGGCGCGAGAGCGTGTTTTGGCTGACCGGCTCGTTCAATTACGTATATCCCGTTGTTATGGCGCTTCTTTACTGGCATCTCCTGAAGCGCGGGGAGGAGGGGCGCGGGCCGCGTTTTTTAATCCCCGTCGCGGGCTTTTTGGCGGCGGCGAGCGTAGAGCAGGCGGCGATTATGACAGTCACCGTGACGGCGGCGGAATCGTTTGGGCACCGGCGCGCGGGACGCGGGAGGCTGTCCGCCGCAGTGATTGCCTCGGTGGCGCTCGGCGCGGTATCCGTGCTGTTTGCCCCCGGTCAGTTCAGGCGTCTCTCCGTGACGACCGGCGCGCCGGGCACCGTCCCGTTTCCCGCGCTGATGCGGGGAAATATACGCTTTTTCATACTCGACGCGCTGTTTTCGCCGCATATAAGGGTCTATTTTGTATTGCTCGCGTTCGCGCTCTCCGCGTTCGTTTTAATCCGGTCACGAAGGAATCTCCGCGCGGCGGCGCTGATTTTCACGGCGGCAGCGCTCGCTTTCGCGGTCGCGGCGCTCATGCGCGGCGGAAAATACGTCACGCCGGATATTATCGCGATAATGGCCTTTTTCGCGCTTTCATCCGCTGCCGTCGCCGCCATGTCGAAGAATCGGACAGCCGTCGCGGCCGTAGTTGCGGCAGGGGTGTCGCTCGCCGCGATACTGCCCCTGCCGTCGGTCGGGCTGCGAAACACGATATTCTCCCTGATTTGCGCGACGGTGTTTATGGTCGCCGTAACGCCGGAGCCGCCGTTTTTCGCGGATCTCGCCGCCGCGCTCGCTTTGACGGCGGCGGGGGCGTATACCGCTGTTTCAATCGCGGCGGGCTACGCCTCAAACGCCGGAATCGACGCGGAGAACCGCCGGCGCGCGGCGGAATGGCGAGAGGGCGGAGGCGGTGAGCTCGTGCAGCTTAAACTGCGCGACGAGCGTTACGGTCATTCGATGCCGTACAATTCGGATTTCCACAGCTATTATTACAAGCTGTACTTCGGGATGCCGGGGGATACGGAGATAATATGGATTTCACCGCCCGGCGAAGCGTTCTAGGCCGCGGCGGAAGACCTCTAAATCCGCGCCATCCGTCAGCTTATACGATCTTGAAACTATCTCTTCCCGCCCCTCGCGCGTGTCGTAGTCATTGGCGTTGAACCATACGGCGAGCTTGATCTGCCCGTATTCGCCGATGCTCTCGAACATGCCGTCTATCCATTTCGCCTTGTCGCCGCCGAACGACGACGAGGCGAATTCCGTTATAATCCACGGGAAATCGCCGAAGGCGCTTTCGTATTCCTTCTGTACTTCGTCGTAAATTTCGCGGAATTCTCGCCACGTTTCCGAATTTTCGGCGGAGTAGTACGTGCCGGTGTTGTATCCGGTCACACCGAGCAGCTGCACATATTTGCCGCCGGGGTAATAGCGCATAAAATTGTTCCAGCGGCACGGCGGGTAGTTGGCGTTGTTCGGGTTCCAGACCCATATGGCGTTGTCCGCGCCCTCCTCGCGGAATATGTCGTAAACGCTGCGCCACACGGCGACGTAAATATCCGGGTCGGAAAGGTTCGCGATCCCGCTGTAGCTGCACCAGTCCGTATTCATCTCGTTGTTCAGGCGGATCAAAACGGGGCGGGCGAGTTCCTTGACGCCGCGGGCGAACCCGCGCACAAGTTCGAGCGTGTCGGCGTCGCCGCGGTATATGTCGAGCATCGGGCTGCGCCCGAACAGATCGAGATTGTTTGAATCGGTTGTCTGGAGCGTGAGCTCAAGCGTTCGCCCGGAAGCGTATATCCATTCGTAGTATTCCAGAGGGAAGGTGCTGTCCAGATGCAGATAATCGAGCATGACCTGAAATTTATAATTCAGCGCCGCCTCCAGCGAGTCGAGCTCGTCCCGGGATCTTTCGAATATGCCGAATTCCACGCTTTCGCTGTCCCGGAGTTTCTCGAAGTATTCGCGCGTCTCCGGCGTCCAGGTCTCCGGCAGGACCGGGGTGGGATCCAAGGTCGATATTTTAAGCCCGGAGGGCGAGAAAAGCTCCAAGGACTCCACGGCGCGCCGCCACACTCCGCCCTCCGCGCGCTCGCGGAACATCAGCCGCAAAAACGCCCTTGTGCCGGCGCTCAATGTGACGTACGTATAAATCCCCGGGGCGTTCTCCGGCAGGCCGTTCACGCGGAGAGAAATCACTCGGCAGGCGCGTCCCCCGATGTTTTCCGTCGTGTCGGCAAGCAAATCTATGTCGTTCGCGGCGCGCCAGCCCTCATCCGTTATGAAGCGGTTCAGATAATGCGCGATGTATCCGTCCACATCGTCATACGGGGACCACTCGCGTGAGACGGTCACATCCAAGTCGTCCGATATGTACCGCGTGACTGAGGACGCGAGAGAGAGGTCGGCGGCAAAGCCCAAGGGGAGCTCTATGCTGTAGCCGTCCGGCCTGTTTATGAACAGCGCGGCACCGTCTTTTTCCGTCGCCTCAAACGCCCCTTTTGCCGCGAGAACCCGTAACAGAACTGCGGGCGCGGAGGCGAAGCAGACAGCCGCCAGAATAAAAACCGCGACGCGGATTCCGGGACGCTTGCCGGGATTCGGCGGGGCGCCCCCCGCAAACGCGGCCAGTACGCGTTTTTGGACGCGGCGCTCGAAATAGTAATGCGACATATGCGAGATTATGACGACGCTTATTACCCAGCAGTAAAAAAACATGGGCGACGCCGTCCATGCCGTCATCTTCAGCTCGCCGGAGACGGCAAATACGAGGATTTTCATAAAGGTGACGACGGGCAAATGCCAAAGGTATATGGAAAAGGATAAATTGCCGAGCCAGCCGAACGGACGAAGAGACAGAAAGCGGCTGAGCGGCTTGATATTCAAAACGAGAATCAGCACAGGCGGGAAAAAGAAGAGCCGCATCGACAAAACGACGGCCGTGGAATACCGCACCTGCGCGGACGATACGAGAGCGCAGAGCAGCGCCGCCGCCGCGCACGCGGATACGACGACGCAGACGCGCCGGGCGCGCGGGCGGGATGACAGCGCGCGGTGAAGCTCAAATGTCAGGCAACCGGAAAAGAACCCGGCGGCGGCGCGCCCGCTTTCGTAATTCACGACCGGCGTCCCGTCCGGGATGAATTTCATCAGCATGGTGCCAACGGCGGCGCAAATAGCGAAGCGCAAAACGGTGGAACCCGGCTTTGAGCGCTGAACGACGGCGTAAAAGATGATATAGACTATCAGATAAAAAGACAGCGTCCAGGACGGGTCGTTGAAAGCGCTGGAACGGCGCGTCCATATATCCTGCGCGAGAAAGACCGACCGGACAAACGACGCTATTGTGTCGGAGGCGTCGTGAACCTGCGTCGAGAGAGCGGGCGAGTCGGAGATGACCGCAGCAAGCGTCATAAGGCCGGTGAGGATAAGCGTCAGCAGATGGAGCGGGTATAGCCTCGCCGCCCTCCGGACGGCGAAATTTTTCGCGCGGATGGTACCGTCCGCGATTTTGGCTTTATACGCAAGGCATATCGTGAAGCCGGAAACGCAGTACATCAGGTCTACGATATATTCCCCGTATACGCGGATGGCCTTGAACAGTTGCGCGAAAGGGAAAACGGGCGGCACGGCGGTGAAAAACGCCTCGTTGTCCCCGACATAGTACAAGTGGTGAAAAATAAACGCGAGGGTGATCGCGCCGAACGCGCGCAACGCGTCGAGCGCCCGCGTTTCCGGAAAACGGACGTCGGCGCTCGCAGCAAGCGTTTCCGGAGGCGCCTCCGTTTTTATATCCTGCATAAAAGTCCTTTCTTTTGCAAAGTAGGACGATTTTAGCATATATTCGAGTTTTCCGCAATCGCAGCCATCCACCGTCCCGGTCGCCCATGGTGTAACGACGCACCCCGCGCAGTGGCGGATATCCGCCCGCCCCTGCACCGCTGGACAGAGGAACGCCAAGTCGGCGGCGGTTGACGCGGGCGGCAAATGGTGATACGATTCTGTAAACTTAAAAAAAGCCCCGTCCCGGCGCGCGAAGCTGAACGATTCGCCGCCGCGCGGCGGGAGCCGGGGGGAGCTGTCCGATGAAAAAAGAAAGGATCGCGCTCATTGATGCCCTGCGCGGGCTCGCTGTCGCGCTGATGGTCGTCCACCACGCGCTTTTCGACGCCGTGGAATTTCTCGGCGCGCCTGCGTGGCTGTTTTCAAATCCCGTGTTTGATGTCCTGCATTATATATTCGCAGGGGTGTTCGTCGCTCTCGCCGGGGTGTCCTCGCGTTTTTCGCGCAGCAATATCAGGCGCGGGATACTGACGGCGCTCGCCGCCGCCGCAGTCTCCGCGGCGACCTCGCGCGTCGGCATACCGGTGCATTTCGGTGTACTGCATTTGCTCGCGTCGTGTATGTTGCTGTACGGTTTGACACAAAAGGCGCTTGACCGCGTGCCGGACGCCGTGAACGCCGTTGTATGTCTCGTGCTGCTGGTATTTTCCGCATTCGCGGTGAAATACATCGCTTTGGATTCACGCTTTCTCTGGCCGCTTGGCTGGACGCCCCTGGACTTTTACTCCGCGGACTATTTCCCGCTGTTCCCGTGGCTTTTCGTGTTCCTGCTCGGGACGCTCGCCGGGGTGCCGATAAAAGACCGCCGTCTGCCCGATAGATTCTATGAAATAAAGCCGCCGATCCTTCCCGCTATCGGCAGAAAATCGCTGATAATCTATCTGTTGCACCAGCCCGTTCTGTACGGCGCGGCGCTCGCCGCGCGGCATCTGCGCGGATAGCCGGGGCGCGTCACATCGCCGCGGATTTTTCGATGTCCTCCGCCGTAACGGACTCAAGCTCCCCGCGCGTCGGGGCTTCTATCGCCGCAACCCTGTCCGCGTGGACGGCTACGACGTTTTCAAACAGGTTGCGTACGTCGCGCGCGTTGCCGAAGTTCTCCCCGCGCAGCAGATACATCCCCTCAAGCAGAGCGCCGGCGCTTTCCCGCGCCTCGGCGGACAGCACGTATTCGTGCTTTTCGCACAGCCCCTCGAATATGGCGAGAAGCTCGTCGGCGTTGTAGTCGGGGAAGGCGAAATACCGGTTGAAGCGCGAACGGAGCCCGGGGTTGGAATCGATGAAATCCGCCATAGGCTCGTCATAGCCCGCGACGATGACGACGAGGTCGCGCCTGTTGTCCTCCATCAGCTTGAGAAGCGTCTCCACGGCCTCCCGCCCGAAATCGTTCGACGCGCCGGGAGGCGCGAGGGCGTAGGCCTCGTCGATGAACAGTATCCCGCCGAGCGCGGAACGCACGATCTCCCCCGTTTTTATGGCCGTCTGCCCGACGTATCCCGCGACGAGCCCGCCCCTGTCCGTTTCGACGAGATGGCCCTTAGACAGCGCCCCGATGGACTTGAACAGCCCGCCCATGATGCGCGCGACCGTCGTTTTGCCCGTGCCGGGGTTGCCCGTGAACACCATATGCAAAGACAGCGGAGGCGCGTCGAGCCCCGCTTCCTCCCTCAACCGCCGTACGCGGACGAGGTTTATGAGACTGCGCACGCTGTCCTTGATGGCGTCGAGCCCGACGAGCGCGTCAAGCTCCGATAAAAGCTCTTCCGGACCGGGGGGCGGCTTGGTCTCCGTTTCCGGCTCGGGCGTCTCCGCGTGTCCCGACGCGACGGGGAGAGTCCCGGTATCGCCCGGTGCCTTGGGCGCGGCGGAGTCCAGCTCGCGCTCAAGCTCCCGCGCGGCTTTCTCCGCGCGGTCTATAGTCCCAAGCAGTTCCGCGAAATCCGAAAGGCTGCCGAGATAGCCTCCGGACGGCTTCACTTGCCGCGCCGCCTTGCGCCGCGCTTGTCGGAGAACTGGCGCATCCCGGAGATTTTATTGTCAGATTCCCTCATAAATTTTTGCAGCCGATCCTCGAACGACGAGCCGGTATCCGGCGCCGCGCCCTTCGCGTCCGCAGACTCGCGCCGGGTGTCCGTCCCCCCGCGCGCGGGCTTAGAGTCGCGCGGGGGGGGCACCGCTGCGTCCGCAGAGGCGGCCTTGATCGACAGATACAGCTTTCCCGCGTCCATGTTGATGATCTTCACCGTCACATCCTGCCCTATGGTGAGATAGTCGGACACCTCATTCACGAACGTAGCGGATATCTCGGAGATGTGCACCAATCCCGTCCTGTCCGGCGATACCGATACGAACGCCCCGAATTTCGTGATCCCGGTGACCTTCCCCGTGACGACAGACCCGATTTCAAGCTCCATTTTCCTCAGCGCGGCTTTGCCGCACCCTCCCTTTATCCTGCGTTATGTATGCCGCGCGGATTGCGGCGGCGGTCAATCGTAATATACCTGCTCGCCCGGCATGACAAGCCCGAGGTTGTCCCGGGCGATCTCCGCGATGATCTCATCGTCGCCGCGCCGTTCAAGCTGCCGCCTCATCGCGTCGTTTTCCAGCTCCAGTCTCGCGTCCTCCGCTTTCAGTTCGTCGCGGCGCAGATTCGCGCGGCTTACGTCTCCGCGCAGATCGATGAACATCCACGCGAAAAAGGCGATCACCGCGAAAACAAGGAGTTTCACTATAAGTCCGGCGCGTTTCATCGGTCGCAATCCCTCCGTCGGAGCCGCCGCCGGGACGGCCGCGCTCCTGTCATTACCTTTCTTTCCTTGAATATATACCATCCGAGCGAAAAGATAAAGAGTTTTTTTAATAAATTTGCGATTTTTTTTGCGAATTTCAGTAAAAAAGCGGCGGGAAGCCCCAGCAAGTCCGCCAAACCGCGTAAAATGTACAGCGCGGGGCGCGAAAGCGTCAAAAAATACAGCGCCCCGCCGCAGACGGCGAGCGCGCCGAGAAGCGCCCGCGCCCTGCCGCCCCCGACGGTGAGCCCGAGCAGGAACAGCGCGGCGCCGCAGACGGCGCTGAATATGAAATCGCAGACGGCGGTGACGGGCGCGGATCGCGCGCGGCGCCGAATTACGCGCAGGACGTCATAAAAAAGTCCGGCTGCCGCGCCGAGAGACAGGGCGGCCGCCGCTTCAAACGCCTGGCGCGATACAGTAGTTTCCACGCGCTTTATGTACCGCCGCCGTCATCGGAAAAGGCGGCGTAAAAAGCCGCCGTCGCGCGACGGATGGGAATCCTCGTACTCGATTTTGTCTATCGAGCCCTCCACGGCGACGTCGCCCGTGTCAAGGCTGAGCTTTTCTATGCGAAGCTCGCTCCCGCGCAGGAACAGCGTACCCATGGCGGTCGCCATTATAATCTCGTTTTCGTCGAAGGACTCCACGTCCGTCACGCCGGACACGGACGCGCGTCCGCGCGACTCTATTATCAGATTGTGCGCAATTTCCGCCGCCCTGTGCTTTTCCTCGCGGTACTTCTCATCGTACGGCATTCGCAGCCACCTCGCAAATAAAAATAATAATGAGATACGGCATATATACGCCCGCGCGGGGGCGTTTATTACGAAAAAGGTTCAATACCGCGCGGCTATTTGGGCGTGAAGGCGCGCCAGGGCGTCCTTCAGCCCGCCCACCTCGTCTATTAGCCCCGCCTCGACAGCCTCCCGACCGTAAAGCGCCGTGCCTATGTCGGCGGCAAGCTCCCCCGTGCGCTGCATCATCTCCATAAACCGCTCGCGCGTCATGCGGGAGGAGCGCGTCACGAACTCGACTATGCGGTCCTGTATTTTCGCGAAATAGTCGTATGTCTGCGGTGCGCCTATGACGACGCCCGTCAGCCTTACGGGGTGGATTGTCATGGCCGCCGTCGGGGCGATAACGCTGCGCTTCGCCGCGACGGCGAGCGGCACGCCTATCGAGTGCCCGCCGCCGAGCACGAGGGATACCGTGGGCTTCGACATCCCCGCTATCAGTTCCGCTATGCCGAGCCCCGCTTCTATATCGCCGCCGGCGGTGTTCAGCAGTATCAGCAGACCGTCTATGTCGGGCGCCTCCTCTATGGCGGCGAGCTGAGGCATGACGTGTTCGTACTTCGTGCTTTTCGTTTCAGGAGGCAGGAGCCTGTGCCCCTCTATCTCCCCGACGACAGTCAGGCAGTGTATGTTCCCGCGCGCGCCCGCCAGCCGGGAGGAGCCCATTTCACGTATCCCGCCGTACTCCTCCGCGTCCGCGCTTTTTTCCGTGTCAGGCATAAAAAAACCCCTTCCCGCGCTATTTTGCGCAAAACCGGAGGGATTATAACCGCGCAGAAAGGCGTTTGCAATAAAATTTCAATCATGCTATACTGTCACGGTTGATTTTATGCCGGTGTGGCGGAACAGGCAGACGCCCGGGACTTAAAATCCCGTGAGGGCAACCTCGTACCGGTTCGACCCCGGTCACCGGCACCACTATGTGTACCGCGAAGTCACGGAGGCAAGCGCATGAAGGACAAGGGAAAAAACAGCCACTATAAAAACGCCGGCAAAGCGCCGTATCCGTTCCCCGGGCAAAAGAAGGGGGAGACGCCGGAGGAATTGAAGGCGAAGTATGATGCGAATAAAAAAAAGCTCATACGCCGAGGTCCCGTTCTCATCGTCGTCGCGGTGTTTTGCGTAATTATGCTCAAACGCCCTCAGCCGCCCGATATAGTCATCGCGGAACATACCTACGCGAGCTTTTACAGCGGCGGAAGCGGAGAAACCGTTGTGCTCTCGGATGGGCGGGCTATCGGGGAACCGCTGCCGGGGGAGATCCGCGCGGAGAGCGCGTCGCTTGACGGGGGGGTGTACGCCGCCCTCGCCGCGCCGGAGGGCTCTCCGGACGGGACGCTTTTGGTTTTCTCTCCGGACGGTGACGTTCTCCTCTCGGAGAAAAACGTCACGGATTTCGCCCTCGCGACGGAGGGCGGGGCGGTCGCGTATCATTCTTCCGCCTCGGGTTCCGCCTTCATATACGGGCTTGCGTCCGGCGGCAGGACGGAGATACCGGCTTCGCGTGACGCCCGGGATTTGAGGATTTCCCCCGACGGCGCGGCGGCGGCGTTCACCTCCGGCGGGACGCTTTATCTGTGGGACGGCAGCGGTACGGCGGAGCTCGGCGGCGGTTTGTCCCCGATGTTCCCGCTGACGGTGTCGGGAGGCGGGGAGCGCGTTTACGCCGTCGAGCGGAGCGAGGGTACGCTGTTCCTGTTCACATCGGGGGAGGTTGCCTCGGAACTTGTGTCCGGCGTGGATATTGACGCGCCCGCGGTCGCGAGCCGCGACAACACGCAAATTCTTGTCCACAACGATAAATCCGCGATCATCGCCGCGGGGGGGGACGTATACGACGTGGGCGGAGAGGGGCGGACGCTGCCCGACGATATTCTTGTGAATGCCCGGCGAGAGCCCTTCGGCTTTACTTACGGCGGGTTCCTGCTCGGCATAGTTTACGAGACAAGCGGCGGCGGCGGACGCTCGATGTACGCCGTGGACGTGAACGGTACTTCCAAGCGGTACATTTCCGGCTCGGAATCGAAGATTCGTGTGCGCTCGAACGGCGGCTCGGCGTATTACGTCAGGAAAGGCGAGCTGGTTCTGTTTCAAAACTCGGCAAGGGGCGGAAGCATAAAAACGCTCGACGAGAACGTATCGCCGGAGCTTGTAATAGAGGCGGGCAAAAAGCGTGTGTTCTACATAAACAATACGGGGGAGCTTCGCACTTTGAAAGGCAAGGGGAGCCCGAGACTCATAGCGGACGGGGCGGCGGACGTCAAGGCGGCGCCGGGTAAGGGCGCGTATTATACGACGCTCGAAGAGGAACTTTACTATTACAACGGCGGCAAGAGCGTGAAAATAGCGGACGGCGTCACGGGCTTCACGGTCGCGCCGAATATGATCTGCTACTTCACGCGCTCCGGATATACACATCCGGGGGAAACCCCGGAGGGTTTCTCCGACGTTTACGCATCCCGGAACGGCGCCGTGTTCGAGCTTGCCGCCGAGGGTGTGCGGGCGCCGGAGGAGCAGGTCTCTTAAAAAACGGAATACGGCAACGGCGCGCGAAGCGGGCGGACGGGGAACTGTCCGCCCGCTTGCGTTTTGCGGGAAATTGAGCTATAATATGCCAAGCGCGTATTTCAAGCAAAGCGGCGAGCGCTAATGCAACAGTTTTCCGAGAATGTTACATTAGCGCTTTTTTAGTTGCCTCGCAAGGGTTGCGAGCATCGCTTTACTGTTTTTCCCGACCCGGGAATCCGTCGCCCCTGCTGTTTTATCCCTGCGGCCGAATGTATGTTTCCCGATGTAACATTCTCGGAAAAATGTTGCGTTGCGGAAAGCGCGGTTGCCGGGAAATTTAAGCGGGAGGCGCCTCATTTGAACTATATTGACGAAGCCTTTTATGAACTGGCGCAGGTTGCGACATCGGGGAACAAAGCCGGCGTAAAACAGATAATGGCGAATTCCTTCCGCGAGCTCGGCGCCGAGCTTCAGCGGCGCGCCGCAGAATACTTTGCGCGTTACGGATTTTGGGGCGCGTCAATTGATGAGGTGATAAATCAGCGGGCAGACACGCTTTTGCGCCGGGACAAAGGATTTGTCTGGCTATACGAGCGGCTGGAGGATTGGCGAAGCAAATTTACGCTTACGGCGTTTCTTCAAAGCTGGCTGGCGTTCAGGGCACCCGCTCTCGGAAACGCCGTCGAGACTCTGTTTCCGGAATACTTTGACCTCGACGTATTTGAATTCGGCGATAGTGAAGTGTTTGCGGATTGCGGCGTATACGGCGGAGAGAACATTCTGGATTTTATAAAGGTCTGCCCGGATTATAAGCATATTTACGGCTTCGAGGCGGAGCCCAAAAATTTTGAAAGCTGCAAAAGGCGGCTTGACGGCATCGGCAATATGACGCTTTACAACAAATGCGTTTACGATATGGAAACGGTTTTGCGGTTTACCGAGCACCGGGATCTGTCGTCAAGCCGCGTGAATTCCGAAACGGACGGCGCGTACACGTCGTCCGTTTCGGAAATTGAAGCCGTCGCCCTGGATACGCAGATACAGGAGAAAATCACGTTTATCAAAATGGATATTGAAGGCGCGGAAATGAAGGCGCTCGCGGGGGCAAAAGCGCATATAATCGATAACAAGCCGAAGCTCGCCATCAGCGTATATCACGGCAACACAGATATTCTTGACATTCCCGGCGTGATTGACCGTTATCGCGATGATTACAGATTTCATCTGCGGTATCGAGGCGGCGATTTAATCGCGTCCGAGCTGACGCTGCTGGCGGTATAGCGCCGCAATTATGTCGTCTGCCGCGAAAAAAATATTTGCGTTTTTCCGCGTACTGTGATAAAATCCATTCTTGAATACGGGCGGTCCTCTGACCCGTCGCGCCGACGCGGTATGAACGCCCTTGAGAAATGGAGAAATTGCAATGGATTTAGTCAAAATTCTCGGCGAGCGGTATATGAAACCCGAACTGCCGCAAATGAACGTCGGGGACACCGTCCGCGTGACGGTGCGCGTCAAAGAGGGCGCGCGCGAGCGCTCTCAGGTCTTCGAGGGTACGATTATCGCGAAAAAGCACGGGGGGATAAACGAGACGATTACCGTCCGCCGCGTGTCCTACAACGTCGGGTGCGAGAAAGTGTTCCCCATTCACTCCCCGACGATTGTCTCCGTCGAGACCGTCCGCCGCGGCAGGGTGCGGCGCGCGAAGCTGTACTATCTGCGCGACCGCGTGGGCAAGCGCGCGAAAGTCCGGGAGAGGATATGACGGATACGCGGAAAAGGGGCGCTGCCCCGCGGGGGTGACGCCGTGGACGACAACAAAATTGAAGAGCATGGCGCGGAGAGCGATTATATAGACATCGCGGGCATGATAGCGGACAATGACGCCGCCGACGGCGAAAACGCCGCAGAGGGGGCGGAGGAAGGTTCCGGGGACGGCGGCGATAAGAAGGAAAGCGAAAAGCCCGGCTCGAAGGCGCGCCTTGAAATATACGACTGGTTGCAGTGCATTGTCTCTACGATGATAACAGTCATACTGGCGTTCATATTTATCGGGCGGCAGATCTCCGTGGTGGGCGATTCTATGCTCCAAACGCTCCACGACAATGACAAGGTCTTGGTGACGAACGTGCTTTATACGCCGGAATACGGCGATATAGTCATCATCAAGGCGGAGAGCTTCGGGGAGACGCCGCTCGTCAAGCGCGTCATTGCTACGGAGGGGCAGGAGATCAACATCGATTTCGCGACTCGCGTCGTCACCGTGGACGGCGTCGCGCTGGACGAGCCGTACATAAACGAGCCGACGAGCGTGGAGGGGGATTTCAGGGGCCCGGTTAAGGTGCCGGAAGGCTGTATTTTCGTCATGGGCGACAACCGCAACCGCTCGACGGACAGCCGTTTTGAGCGCGTCGGCTTTGTGGATGCGCGGAACGTGCTCGGCAAGGTGCACTTCGTGACGATGCCGGGCAAGGACGGGAACTACGGGTTGCGCGACTGGAGTCGCGTCGGTTCCGTCTACAGAACGACGCCGTGAGCTTCGAGCAGAGCATACAGTGGTTTCCGGGTCATATGACAAAGGCGCGGAGGCAAATGGCGGAGGATATAAAGCTCGTGGACGCCGTCTGCGAGGTGCTTGACGCGCGTATACCGCGTTCCTCCGCGAACCCCGATATGGACGAGCTCACCGCCGCGAAGCCGCGCATCGCCGTTCTCAACCGCGCAGACCTCGCGGACGCGGGGGCGACGAAGCGCTGGGCGGCGGAGTTCAGGCGGCGCGGCTTCGGCGTTATGGAAACAGACTGCCGCACGGGCAGGGGCATGGAAAAGCTGAGCGAGACCGCGGGCGCGCTTCTCGCGGAGCGGCGCGCGGCGCGCGCCGCGCGCGGGCTTACCGGCGGCGCCGTGCGCCTTATGGTGGCCGGGATTCCGAACGTCGGGAAGTCGTCGTTTATCAACCGCGCCGCAGGCAGGCGAGCGGCTAAAACGTCCGATCGCCCCGGCGTGACGCGCGGACGGCAATGGATAAGCTGCGGCGGGGGGATAGAACTGCTCGACACGCCGGGTGTGCTATGGCCGAGGCTGGAGGACGGGGAGACCGGTGAAAACCTCGCGATCACGGGCGCGATCGGCAGCGCCGCTTTCGACGCGGAGCTGCTCGGCTCGCGTCTTTTGCTGCGGCTGTGGGAAACCTGCCCCGGGCTTATCGCCGGGCGGTACAGGCTGAAAGACGGCGACGAGCCGGATATGGCCGAGCCGCTTGAGATCATAGCCCGTCGGCGCGGCTATCTCATATCGGGCGGGGAACCGGACACATACCGCGCGGCGGAGGCCCTGCTTGACGATTTCCGCGCGGGCAAGCTCGGGCGCGTCACGCTGGAAAAGCCGCCGGGGGAATAGGTGTGCGGGAAGATATGTGGGAGATGGAGGACTCCGCGTACCGGGAGGGCTTCGCGGTCGTCGCGGGCGCGGACGAGGCCGGGCGGGGACCGTTGGCGGGGGATGTGTACGCGGCGGCGGTCGTGCTGCCGCGCGGGACGGTCATCGCGGGGCTGGACGATTCCAAAAGGCTGGCCGCGCGGACGCGGGAGCGGCTGTTCCGCGATATTTCGGAACGCGCGGAGGCTTACGGCGTCGCGTCGGCGTCCGTCCGGGAGATTGAGGAACGCAATATTCTCGGCGCCACGTACCTCGCGATGAACAGGGCGCTCGGCGCGCTTTTGTCCGCGCCGGAGATCGCGAAAGCGGTTTCGGATGGGCGTTTTCTCGCGCTCATAGACGGAAACCGCAATGCGGGCATAGAGTACCGGAGCCGGACGGTTGTGAAGGGGGACTCGCGCTTGGCGAGCATCGCCGCCGCGTCGATTCTCGCGAAGGTCAGCCGCGACAGATATATGGACGCCCTCGCCGCGCGATACCCAGGCTACGGTTTTGAGCGCAACCGGGGATACGGCACGGCGGAGCACTACGCGGCGTTGCGGGAGCTCGGGGCGACGCCGGAGCACAGGAAGCTCTTTTTGAGGAAAATGCACTGATGGGCAAGACGCAAAGACTCGGCGGCTGGGGGGAGGACGCGGCGCTTTCCTTCCTCAAAAAGCTTGGCTACCGCGAGATCGGGCGCGGATACCGTACGCGCTTCGGGGAGATAGACCTTATCGTTGCGGACAACAGCTTCATCGTGTTCGTCGAAGTGAAAATGCGGAGGAACCGCGACTTCGGCGAGGCGCGCGAGTTCGTCGGCGCGGCAAAGCAGAAGCGCGTGCGTACGACGGCGCAGATATGGCTGAACGCCGGGGGATCGGAGCTGCAGCCGCGCTTTGACGTGGTGGAGGTGTACGCCCCGGACGGCGCGCGGACGCGGGATCCGGAGATAATACACATCGAAAATGCGTTTTGACACGGCTTTAAGGAGGGCGCTAAATGCGATATATAAGCACGAGGGATAAGAACACGTCGTTTTCCGGCGCGGAGGCGATTTTGAGAGGGCCGGCGCCGGGCGGCGGGCTCCTTGTTCCGGAGAGCATACCGAAGCTGACGGCGGCGGAGCTCGACGCGCTCGCGGGCATGAGCTATCCGGAGCGGGCGGGATACGTGATGAGCCTGTTCCTCGATGAGTTCACGCGCCCCGAGCTGACGGATTTCGCGCGGGATGCCTACGGACCGGCGAAATTTGACGGCGGGGAAGCGGCGCCGCTCCGGAAAACAGGCGAGGGGGAGAATTTCCTCGAACTTTGGCACGGACCGACGAGCGCGTTCAAGGACATCGCGCTTCAAATGCTGCCGCGTCTGCTCTCCGCCTCGCTCGGCAAAACGGGCGAGCGCCGGGACGCCTGCATACTCGTCGCGACCTCCGGGGACACGGGAAAGGCGGCGCTTGAGGGCTTCCGCGATGTGCCGAGGGTGAAAATCCTGGTGTTTTACCCGCGCGACGGCGTTTCCGACGTGCAGAAGCTTCAAATGACGACACAGGAGGGGGGTAACGTCGGGGTGTGCGCCGTCAACGGCAATTTCGACGACGCGCAGACGGGCGTCAAAGAGATTTTCAGCGACGAGGACTTCCGCGCGCGTCTCGGCGGGCGGGGATATTTCCTGTCGTCGGCGAACTCGATAAACTGGGGCAGACTCGCGCCGCAGATAGCGTACTACGTTTCAGCGTACTGCGACCTTGTCAAAAGCGGGGAGATAAGGCGGGGGGAACCTGTCAGCTTCTGCGTCCCGACGGGAAACTTCGGCAACATACTTGCCGGCTGGTACGCGAAAAAAATGGGCGTTCCGATAAACCGCCTCATCTGCGCGTCGAATGAGAACTATGTGCTCGAAACGTTCATAAAATCCGGGCTGTACAACAAGCGCAGGAAATTCCGCGCGACGCTCTCGCCGTCGATGGACATTCTCGTGTCGAGCAATCTGGAGCGGCTGCTGTTCGAGCTTTCGGGCGGCGACGACAGGCTTACAGCGCGGCTGATGAAACGAAAGCACGATTACAGGGTGCCGGACGAAATCCGCGCGCGCGTGGCAGAGACGTTCCGAGGCGGGCGCTGCGGGGATAATCGCACTAAGGAAATCATAGGACGCGTGTTTGCGGAAAAGCGCTATCTGCTTGATACGCACACGGCTGTGGCTTACGGCGTGCTGGAGGATTACAGGGCGTCGTCGGGCGATAAGACGGCGACGGTCGTCGTGTCCACCGCCAGCCCGTTCAAATTCTGCGCCAGCGTGATGGAAGCCCTCGGTGAGAGCGCCGGGGGAGGGGGGCTTGACCTCATCGGCCGCCTTGAAAAGCTGTGCGGGATCCGCGCTCCGGAGCCGCTTAAAGCCCTGCGCGGCAAAAAAGAGCGGTTTACCGGGGAGACGGAAAAGGACGGCATGAGGGAGATTGTCCGGGAATTCGCGGAAAGGGGATAAGGCTTGGCGCTTTTCGCAATAGGGGATTTACACCTGTCGCTCGGCAAATCAAAGCCGATGGACATTTTCGACGGGTGGGACGGCTACGTCGAAAAAATAAAAACCGGGTTCGCGCGCGTCGCGCCGGACGACACCGTAGTGCTGTGCGGCGACCTGACATGGGGGATGACGCTTGAGGAGGCTGAGGAGGATTTTAGGTTCGTATCGGAACTGCCGGGGAAGAAAATACTCCTGAAAGGCAACCACGACTACTGGCTCACAACGGTAGCCAAGGCCACGGCGTTCTTCCGGAAGCACAGTTTTGAAAATATCGAAATCCTAAAAAACAATTGCTTTTTGTACGAGGGCGCGGCGATATGCGGCACGCGCGGCTGGATGGTCGATGAGGCGCTTGACGGGGCGCTGAACAGAAAAATTATGGCGCGCGAGGTGTTGCGCCTTGAAATGTCGCTGGTGGAGGCGGAAAAAGCGGGCGCGCGGGAAAAGCTCTGTTTTTTCCACTATCCCCCGCGCCACGGCGGGTACGTCTGCGCCGGCATTGAGGCGGTGATGAGAAAATACGGCGTGACGCGTTGCTGGTACGGGCACATACACGGACGGCACGGACACAGCCGCGCTGTCACGGGCATAGAGGGCGGGATCGAATACAATATGGTTTCCGCCGATTACGTGAACTTTGTCCCGCAAAGCATTTCAGTTTCCGCGGATATATGATATATGACGCGGCGGTAATAGGAGGCGGGGCCGCCGGAATGATGGCGGCCGTCGCTGCGGCGGAGCGGGGGAGAAGAGTAATAGTTATAGAGCGGGGCGCGGTTTTGGGGCGAAAGCTCCGCATAACGGGCAAAGGGCGTTGCAATCTCACAAACAATTGCGACGCGCGCGAGGTCATAGAGAACATACCGACAGGGGGGCGGTTCCTGCAAAGCGCGATGCGCGCTTTCCCGCCGGAGAAAACGATGGAGTTTTTCGAATCGCTCGGCGTACCGCTGAAAACGGAGCGCGGGCGGCGCGTATTTCCCGCGTCGGACAAGGCGGGGGACATAGCGGACGCGCTCGTCCGCCGTATGGAAAGGCTCGGGGTTCGGATACGAACGGCCCGCGCCGGACGCATAGAAGCGGAGGACGGGGAGGTAAGAGCGGTAACGGCGGCGGGAGAGAAAATCTATTGTGGCGCCGCGATTCTCGCGACGGGCGGCGCGTCGTATCCCAAGACCGGCTCGACGGGAGACGGCTACGCAATGGCGTCAAGGCTCGGACATGCTGTAATACAGCCGCGCGCGTCGCTCGTGCCGCTCGAATCGCCTGACCCGTTCTGCGCGGAAATGCAGGGGCTCGCCCTGAAAAACGTGGGCGTAACTGTCACGGATGGCGGCAGAAAGCCGGTATACAAAGACTTCGGGGAGCTGCTGTTCACGCATTTCGGCATTTCAGGGCCGCTGGCGCTCTCCGCTTCCGCGCACATGCGCCCGTATGAAAGCGGGAAAGACTGGCGCGTCGTAATCGACCTGAAGCCCGCGCTGAGCGCGGAGGCGCTTGACGCGCGCGTGCTGCGCGACCTTGAAAAATACAAAAACCGCGATTTCGGAAACGCGCTGCGCGGGCTGCTGCCCGGGCTTATGATACCGGCGGCGGCCGGGCGGAGCGGCATTGGGCTCGCGAAAAAGGCGAACTCCGTGACGCGCGCGGAGCGGCGGCGCCTCGTCGGACTGCTTAAAGGCTTTGACGTCCGCATATCCGGTGCCCGCCCGATCGAAGAAGCCGTCATAACCTCCGGCGGTGTAGACACGAAAGAGATCGTCCCCGCGACGATGGGCTCTAAGCTCGTGCGGGGGTTGTATTTCGCGGGGGAAATAATAAACGCCGACGCCTATACGGGCGGCTACAATCTGCAAATCGCGTGGGCGACCGCCCGCGCGGCGGGAAGCGCCGTCCCGCGTAAATCGCCGTAGGCGGCACCCTCTCATATCAGGTTGCACGGGATAAAACAGTTTCAAGCGGAAAATCAGGGGCGCGGAGCCGTTCATTTCGGCGCGCGCGGATGCTGCAGAACGCCGTAAACGTACCAGAGCAGCACGATGACCTGCATCACGGAGCAGACTGTAAACAGCAGGAAGGCGAACTCGAAATTCAAGATTTTAATCAGGATATATACGCATGCGGCAATCGTCCACGCGAGCGCGGAGACGGATATGAACCGCGCGAGGCGCCCCCACCAGAGAGTGGACAGCGCGACGCACACGGCGGCGCTCCCCGGGACGGCGAAAATGAAGGACAGCCAGGCGTATTTTGTGTTCGGCGAGAAAATCATAAGCGAGGCGAAAATGGTTATGGCGGCGAACCACACGAGCGCCACGAACTGAAAGCACAACACGACGCGCCTTTTTTCGGCGAGGCCCGGATCGGGCACCGGAATCGGCGCGTTTTCGCTTATCAAATCGTTCACGGTCACGCCGAAGCGCTCGGACAAAAGCGTGAGGACATAAATATCCGGCGTTCCGGCGGCGCGCTCCCATTTGGAGACGGATTTATCCGAGTAGTTTATGCGCTCGGCGAGCTCCGTCTGTGTCAGGGCGGCAAGCTTGCGGTAATACGCGATATTGGCGGCTATGCGTTGGCGCAGGATTGCTTCGTCGGATGCGGCTGTTTTCATCGGCTCACCTTTCAATTCGGAGCCATCCCGGACGGGACGGCGGTACACGCACCATTATAGGCGAATCAGGGGGAACTGTCAACTCTACCGGCGGTAGAAATAAAAAAGCGGCTCCACCGCCCGCGGCGGGAGGAATAGAGTGCCGTTCTATCTTCCGTAGCTTGCAATTTTCGCGGGGCGAACGTATACTGACGGCAAATTTTTCACGGAGGGCGAAATTATGCCTGACTATGTAATCACCTGCTGCTCAACCGCCGATCTGACGCGGGAATACTTCACGGAACGCCGCGTTCCGCTCGGATATTTCAAATTTACGATGAACGGGAAAACGTACGTGGACGACCTTTGGGAGTCGCTGCCGCTGAAAGAATTCTACGCCGAGATCGCCGCCGGGGCGATGCCTGTGACGTCCCAGCTCAATGTGACGGAGTATATCGCGCTGTTTGAGCCTTTTTTGAAAGCCGGCACGGACGTTCTGCACCTCGCGCTGTCGAGCGGGATCTCCGGCTCATACAGTTCCGCCAGGATAGCGGAGGACGACCTGCGAGCCAAATATCCGGAGCGGAAGCTCTATGTAATAGACTCTCTGGCGGCGAGCTCCGGGTTCGGGCTTCTGGTGGACGCGGCGCTCGATATGCGCGACGCGGGCAAGACCATCGACCAGACGATGTCGTGGGTAGAGGCGAACAAGCTCCGTCTGCACCACTGGTTTTTCACGTCGGACCTCACGCATTTCAAGCGCGGCGGGCGCGTGTCGGCGGCGTCGGCCGTCCTCGGCACGTTCCTGAACATCTGCCCCATCATGAACGTCAACAGCGCCGGGCGCCTGATTCCCCGGAGCAAGGCGCGCGGGAAGAAGAACGTCATAGCCGCGACGGCGGCGCTTATGAAAAAGCACGCCTCCGGCGGCGCGGATTACAGCGGGAAGTGCTATATTTCGCAGTCCGCCTGCTACGACGACGCGCGCGCGCTCGCGGATTTAGTCGAAAAAGAATTCCCGCGATTGGACGGCGGCGTGAAGATATACGACATCGGAGCCGTAATCGGCTCGCACACCGGTCCCGGCACCGTCGCGCTGTTCTTCTGGGGGGACGCGCGCGGGGAGTGAGCACCCCGGACAAATTTAAAGAAAAATTTTTCTTGCAGACCGCCGCCCGCTCTGCTATTATGTAACGCATAAATGAAGCAGAGCGGGCGGCGGTCTTTTGAAAAAGGTTTTTCAAAAGACCAGAAAGGACTGGGGAAAGGGCGCGGGCGATGAAAGCGGTTATACTTGCGGGCGGTTTTGGGACGCGAATCAGCGAAGAATCGCATCTGTGCCCGAAGCCGATGATAGAAATCGGCGACGCGCCGATACTGTGGCATATCCTTAAATACTACGCCCATTACGGCGTTAATGACTTCATCGTCTGCTGCGGGTATAAAGGGCGCGTGATAAAGGAATACTTCGCGGATTACTACCTGCACCGCTCGGACGTGACGTTTGACCTATCGAACGGCGGAGAGATGACGATACACGCCAACGTCGCGGAACCGTGGCGCGTGACGGTGGTTGATACGGGACTGAACACACAGACCGGCGGACGAATTCGGCGAATACATAAGTTTGTCGAGGGCGAACGCTTTCTTATGACTTACGGCGACGGCGTGAGCGATATTGATTTGGACAAGCTCATAGCGGCGCACGGACATTCCGGAAAGACCGTAACACTCAGCGCAATCCAGCCCGGCGGACGTTTCGGTGTGCTTGATATAAACGATCGCGACGGGTCGGTAACCGGGTTTCGTGAGAAATCCGACGATGACAACAGCTGGTTAAACGCGGGATTTATGGTTATGGAGCCGGAGGTGTTCGGATATCTTGACGGGGACGACACGATTTTCGAACGCGCTCCGCTTGAACGGTTGTGCGCGGACGGCAAACTCGGCGTGTACAAGCACGAGGGGTTCTGGCAATGTATGGACACCCAGCGGGACAAAGGTAAACTCGAAGCCTTGTGGAGCGGCGGGAACGCCCCGTGGAAGGTGTGGGCGGAATGACGATTGCCGTTTTGGG
>JAITJC010000087.1 GCA_031279125.1 Oscillospiraceae bacterium | reverse complement strand
GCGGCACTGGCGCGCGCGGGGGAAACAGCCGCGTGACGCCTGCTTTCGGCGGATGCCCTGAAACTGTCGCTATGGCAAAAGGCGTTATCCAAGCAATAGCGCCTTTTGCCATAATGGAGCTGCCCGTAATTAAATGCTTGCCCCGGATTTCCGAAATAAAATTCTTGACAAGAAATTAAAACCCGTGATAGAATGTTGCAAAATTGTTACAAGATCGGGCAATACTATACCACAGACATTTAATTACGGAGGATAGCGCTGTGTCGAAATATATTATCCGCGGAGGAAAGCCGCTTCACGGTTCCGTCAGCATCAGCGGGGCGAAAAACGCCGCCGTCGCGATAATCCCCGCCGCCGTCATAACGGATGGCATATGCCGCGTGGAGAACGTGCCGGATATCGCCGACGTCGCGGTTTACTTCAACATCCTGAGGCGTTTGGGCGCCGAGGTGCGCGACGCGGGCGGAGGCGCTTTTGAGATAAATTCCGCCGGCGTCGCCTCGCCCGTCGCGACGAGCGGGGATATGCAGAAGCTCCGCGCGTCGTACTACCTCATCGGCGCGCTGCTTGCGAGGTTCGGCAGGGCGGACGTGGCTATGCCGGGCGGCTGCAACTTCGGCGCCCCGCGCCAGATAGACCTGCATATAAAAGGGCTTTCGGCTATGGGAGCGTCGATCAGCGTCAAAAACGGCGTCATCACGGCGACGACGGAGGATCGTCTGCACGGCGCGTATGTGTTCCTCGACGCCCCGTCCGTCGGAGCGACGATCAACATCATGCTCGCCGCGTCCACCGCCTCCGGCACGACGGTCATCGAAAACGCCGCGCGGGAGCCGCACGTCGTCGATCTCGCGACGTTTTTAAGCCTTATGGGCGCGGAAATTTACGGCGCCGGCACGAACACGATACGAATCCACGGGAAAGACAGACTGCACGGCGGGGCGCACTCCATTATAACCGACCAGCTTGAGGCGGGCTCGTTTATGGCGGCGGCCGCCGCGACGGGCGGGCGGGTCGAGATTAACAACGTCATTCCCAAACATTTGGAGTGCATTTCCGGAAAGTTGTGCGAGATGGGCGTCTCAATACATGAGACGGGGGATTCGTCCGTCGTCGTGGAAGGTCCCGGGCGTCTGCGTTGCGTGGATGTCACTGCGGCGCCGTATCCCGGATTCCCGACGGATATGCAGCCGCAGGCGGCGGTGCTTTTGTGTCTCGCGGATGGGACAAGCGCCGTCACTGACAATATATTCGATACGCGCTTCAAATATATCGACGAGCTCGCGAAGATGGGCGCGTCGATCAAGGCGGCGGGCAGGACGGTGATAATAAAGGGAGTGCCGGCGCTCACCGGCGCGCCGCTGAAGGCGGGCGATCTGCGCGCCGGTGCGGCGCTTGTGATCGCGGGGCTGTGCGCGCGCGGCACGACGGAGATAGAGGGCGTCCGATATATCGAGCGCGGCTATGAGAATATGCTCGGCAAGCTCCGGTCGCTCGGCGCGGATGTGACAAGCTCGGACGCTCCCGCCCGGGAAACCGCCGCCGTCTGATGCGTTTCACGACGCTCGCGAGCTCATCCTCGGGAAACTGCGTCCTGCTTTCGCACGGGGAACGGCATATTTTAATCGACGCGGGTATATCTTCAAAGCGCATAAGCTCCGCGCTGTCGAGTCTTGGGCTGTCCCTCGGGGACATCGGCGCGGTGCTTGTCACGCACTCGCACGGCGACCATGTCAGCGGGCTTCCGGCGTTTGCGGAGCGGTCGGGCGCGCGGGTTTACGCCACGGACGAAACGCTTGATATCATAGCGTCCGATATGCCCGCGCGGTGCGAGATGGAGCTTATATCCCCCGGCGCGGGCTTTTCCGTTCCGGGTTTTGAGGCTCGGGCGTTCTGCGTCCCGCACGACGCGCCGGGGAGCGTGGGCTTCGTTGTGACCGCGTCGGGGCGCAAGTTCGTGCTCGCGACGGATCTCGGCATCGTGACGCCGGAGGTTCTGAAGGCCGCGCAAGGCGCCGACGCGGCGGTGATAGAGGCGAACCACGACGCGGAAATGCTGCGGAACGGATATTACCCCCCGACGATAAAACGCCGGATAGCCTCCGGCATCGGGCATTTGTCGAACGACGCCTGCGGCGGGTTCGCCGTCAAGCTGGCGGAGAGCGGCGCCGGTACGCTGGTACTCGCGCATCTTTCATCCGGGAACAACACCCCGGAACTCGCGCTGGACGCCGTAGGCGGCGCGCTGGAGCGGGGCGGCATCGCCGCAGGGCGGGACGTGAGGCTTTTCGCCGCGCCGAGCTTCGGCGTCGGCGATACATACGAAGTGTGACGGTGATTATATTTCAATGAGCATTTTCGGACTTTCAAAAAAAAGCGCGCCGCTCCCATGGCCGCGAGGGAAGAGCGGAGCGCCGGAACCCGCGGCGCGGCTTGTACGCGCGGGCTCGCGCGGGCTGGAGACGGAGATTGTCGTCACGATGCTCCGCTCGTTCGGGATTCCCGCCGTGACGAGCGTCGCGGGGGAAGGGCTCGTCGGGGAGCTGTATACGGGCGCGCCGAGCTTCGGCACGGATATTTTTGTGCCTGAAAGCCTTCTGGAGGAAGCCCGCGCGCTGCTTGAGACGGACGAACGGGACGCCCCCGGCGAGCCTGTCCGGGAGGGGGTCCTTTCCCCGGGGGCGAAGGAGGCTTACGAAAAATGGCTGTCTTCCCCCGCGCTCACGGAGGAGGAGCTGCGCGAGCTGCGCGGTATTTCCGGCGACGTTCCGGAAATCGAGTCGCGCTTTTCCGAACCGCTGCCGTTCGGAACGGCGGGACTGCGCGGAATTATGTCCCTCGGCACGAATAGAATGAATACATATGTCGTTCGCCACGCGGCACAGGCGCTCGCGGAGCTGATTCTCGAAGGCGCCCCCGGCGGCGCGGCCGAGGTCGCCGTGTGCCGCGACTGCCGCGCGAACAGCCGCCTGTTCGCGGAGGAAGCCGCCGCCGTGTTCGCGGGGAACGGGATACATGTCCGCGTTTTTGACGATATGCGCCCCACGCCGGAACTCAGTTTCGCCGTGCGCCATTACGGTTGCGCGGCGGGGTTAAACATCACGGCGAGCCACAACACGAAGGAATACAACGGTTGCAAGGTATATCTGTCGGACGGCGCGCAGCTGACGCCGTCCGAGGCGGAGCGCGTTGCGGCGCGTATGAAGCGCCTTGATATTTTCGGCGCCGTAAAACGCCTCGATTACGGCGAGGCGGTATCGCGCGGCATGATAACCGTGATGGGCGGGGAGACGGACGAGGCGTTCTTGGAGCGCGTTATCGCAGAAGCCTCGCGCGGGGCGGCGGGGGGCGCGGAAGATGCCGGGCGCGGTCTGCGGATTGTATTCACGCCGTTTCACGGGGCGGGGAGAGAGCTTGTGCCGGAGGCGCTTTCGCGGCTTGGTTATGAAAATGTCCTGCCGGTGGAAGAGCAGATGGCGCCGGATGGGGGCTTTTCCACCGTGGACTCCCCGAACCCGGAAAACCCGGCGAGTTTCGCGCTCGCCGTGAAACTCGCCCGCTCCTCCGGCGCCGACATCATAATCGGCACCGACCCGGACTGTGACAGGATAGCCGTAATGGCGCGGCGCGGCGGGGAATACGCCCATCTGTCCGGTCACAAAACGGGCGTATTGCTGCTCGATTTCATCGCCGGGAGGCGCCGCCTCGCGGGAGATATGCCGGAAAAGCCCGTCGTCTTGAAATCCATCGTCACGACAGATATGGCGCGGCGCGCGGCGGAGAGCCACGGTGTGCGATGCGCAGACACGTTCACGGGCTTCAAGTTTATGGCGGAGCGGAAAAACGAGCTTGAAGCCGGCGGCGAGGGAGACGTCATTTTCGCTTACGAGGAATCTTACGGGTATATGGCCGGGGATTTCGTGCGCGACAAGGACGCCGTGACGGCGGCGGCGCTTATCGCGGAAATGTCGTCGTGGTATATGTCGCGCGGGCTGACGCTTCCCGGCGCGCTCGACGCGCTGTATGAAAAGCTGGGGTATTACGACGAGGCGGCGGTGAGCCTCATAATGCCCGGCGCGGACGGCGCGCGCGATATGCGCCGCCTGACGGAGTCCCTGCGTTTTGACCCGCCGGGGTTTATCGCGGGCTCGCGCGTTGCGGCGCGGCGCGACTATCTGACGGGCGCGGAATACAGGGACGGCGCGGAGACGGAGATGGAACTTCGCGGCTCCGACGTGCTGCGCTTTGACACGGAGGATGGCGCGTCTGTGTTCATAAGACCCTCCGGCACGGAGCCGAAGATAAAGGCGTATGTGCTCGCGCGGGGCAAGTCCATGCGCGAATGCGCCGAGATGAAAGAGACTTACGCCGCCTGGGCGCGCGCCTTGCGCCCGGACGGCGTATAAAGGAGCGGTCGCGGAAGATGCTGAAAATCGCCCCGTCCCTGCTTTCGGCGGACTTCACAAGGCTTTATGACGAGATAGCGAGCGTGAGCGCGGCGGACTATCTGCACTTCGACGTAATGGACGGCGTGTTCGTGCCGAACATCTCAATCGGCCTGCCGGTGCTTGAAGCCGTGCGCCGCGCGACTGATATGGCGCTCGACGCGCATCTTATGATCACGGAGCCCTCGCGCTACGCGGCGCGTTTCGCTGAGTGCGGCGCGGACATCGTCACTTTTCACGTAGAGGCGGACAGCCCGGAGAATATCGCGCGCGCGATTGCGGGCGTGCACTCCGCCGGGAAGCTCGCGGGTCTCGCGTTGAAACCCGCGACGGCGGCGGACGCCGTTCTGCCGTATATCGGACTGCTCGACATGATAGTTGTGATGGCTGTGGAGCCGGGTTTCGGCGGGCAGAGATTTATGTCGGGGCAGCTGGAGAAGCTGAAAGCGCTGAGGGCGCTGGTCGATGAGAGGAACCCGCTCTGCGCGCTGGAGGTGGACGGCGGCGTGAACCCGGAAACCGCTCGGCTGTGCCGTGAGAGCGGGGCGGATGTCCTTGTCGCCGGCAGCGATATTTTCGGCGCGAGCGACCGCGCGGCGCGCATAAAAGAGCTCAGAGGAAACGATGTATGAGTTTTTTCCCCGCTTCTCTTGAAAATCTGATAGACAAGCTGGCGTCACTGCCGGGCGTCGGGACGAAATCCGCGCAGCGGCTGGCGTTTCACATACTTTCCCTGCCGGAGGGCGAGGCGGAGGCGATAGCCGAAGCCCTTATCGGCGCGCGGAGGAGCATACGGCGCTGCTCCGTGTGCCGGAACCTTACGGATTCGGAGACCTGTCCCATATGCGAAAGCGCGCGGCGCGACCGGGGGACGATATGCGTCGTCTCCGACCCCAAGGGCGTGCTGGCGATCGAGCGCGCGCGCGAGTACACCGGCGTGTACCACGTCCTGCACGGCGTCATCTCCCCGATGAACCGCGTTGGCCCGGACGACTTGACACTGCGCGAGCTTGTGGAGCGCGTGTCGCGCGGCGGGATAGCCGAGGTCATAATGGCCACGAACCCGGACACGGAGGGTGAGACGACGGCGCGGTACGCCTCGCGCCTGCTCGCGCCTTTCGGTGTGAAGATAACGCGCCTGGCCTATGGGATACCCGTCGGGTCGAGCCTCGAATTCGCGGACGACGCGACGCTCACCCGCGCCCTTGAGGGCAGGCAGGAATATTGAGAACGCGGAGGTGTTTTTATGACTGAAAAATCGGAGCGAGCGTTGCTGTACACGGAAAATTCCTTCAACTGCGCGCAGGCGGTTTTCGCGGCTTTCGCGGAGGACTACGGCATAGACGAAGAGGCCGCCCTGCGCGTCGCCGGAGGGTTCGGCGGCGGCTTGCGACGCGGAGAGGTATGCGGCGCGGCGTCGGGCGGGGTTATGGTCATAGGCGCGGCAAAAGGCCATTCCGTGCCGGAGGACGCGGGGGCAAAGCGGGACTGCGCCGCGCGCGTCTCGGCGTTTATGGCGGAGTTTGAGCGGCGGAACGGGCATCTCACCTGCCGGGGGCTTCTGGGCGTTGACACATCGACGGAGGAGGGCGCGGCGGTGTTTGCGCGCGAGCGTCTGTTTCTGACGAAGTGCCGAGGCTACATCTCCGGCGCGGCGGAGTTGCTGGAGGAGCTGGGGTATTGAGCCTTTGTATTCACGGCGGTTCGGCCAATAAAGGGTCTGATTAGATAAGGCGTGCCCCGCGCCTCACGAGCTCCGCCCCGACGAGGTCAAGCTCGCCCGCGCCCGCCGTGATTATCAAATCCCCGGGGCGCGCCTCCCGCGCGAGCGCGTCCGTCATTTCGTCCAGCGTGCGGCAGACGGCGGAGCCGGGTATCTCCCGCGACAAGTCTTCGGACGTTACGCCGCAGGCGTTTGTTTCGCGCGCGGCGTAAATGGGCGCGAGATAGGTTTTTGCCGGGCGGCGGAGCTGCTCCGCGAATTCCGTCAGATGGCGGCTCGTTCTGGAATATGTGTGCGGCTGAAACGCCGCGACGACGCGCTCGTACGGCAGGGCAAGCGCCGTGTCGAACAGCGCGCGCAACTCCGTCGGGTGGTGCGAATAATCGTCGTAGACATCCGCGCCGTTTATCCTGCCCTTGAATTCAAAGCGGCGCCCGGCGCCGGTGAAGTCTGAAAGCCCGTCCTCCACCGCCGATCCCGGCAGACCGAGAGCGGCGGAAGCCGCCGCCGCCGCGAGCGCGTTCATAACGTTGTGGTGCCCCGGGATTTTCAGCTTCACGCGGCAGTACAGCCGTTCGTCGTACAAGACATCGAACGACGAACCCATGCCGGAGCGCTTTTCCGTTTCCCCGCGCACCGCGGAGCCCGGAGTGAAGCCGAACGTAAGAAGCTCGCGGCCGGGCGGCACGGGCGATTCCCGCGAATACAAGGCCGCCATCGTGTTGGGGTCGTCGGCGTTGCAGACTATAAAGCCGCCCTCGGGGACGAGCGCGGCGAATTTCGCGAACGACGCTTTGACGTTTTCAAGCGTTGTGAAATAATCGAGGTGGTCGGCGTCCACGTTCAAAATCACGGCGAGCGTCGGGCGGAATTTCAAAAACGAATCGGCGTACTCGCAGGATTCGAGCACTATGACGTCCCCGCGCCCGACGCGATAACCCGACCCGGCGCCGAGGCAGGCGAGAGTGCCGCCGACCATGACGGTGGGGTCGGCGCCCGCCGCGACGAGTATGTGCGCGAGCATGGATGTCGTGGTCGTTTTGCCGTGCGTGCCGGCGACGCAGACGGCGTCGCGGTAAGAGCGCATGATATGCCCCCACGCGTCCGCGCGTTCAAACACGGGTATTCCGAGACTGCCCGCCTCCGCAATCTCCGCGTTGCCGTCCGGGACGGCGGCGGTGCGTATTATGAAATCCGCGCCGCGCACGCTATCGGCGAAATGCCCGATGGTTACCGGTATCCCGAGGGCGGACAAACGTTCCGTCGCCTCGTTTCGCTTTACGTCGGAACCCGTGACGGCGGCGCCGGATTCGCGCAGGACTTCCGCGAGAGTGGACATTGACACGCCGCCGATCCCGACCAGATGGGCCCGCGCGCCGGGGCGCAGCAGGGACTCCAAAGTTGGCTGCATAATTGTGATCATACCTTACCTTACAGCATAATGATGCGCGTAATGATTATATATATGACGGCGCCGAGAACCGTATGCGCCGCGCCGTCCGTCATATGCGGTCCGGAACGATTTCAGTCCAATAGCCGTCCGGATCCTCGATGAAGTATATCCCCATTCCGGCGTTTTCCATACATACGCAACCCATAGCGCGGTGCTTTTCGAGCGCCGCCTCAGTATCCGCCGCGGCGAATGCCAGATGGATTTCGTTGTCCGAGAGGTCGTACGGCTGAGGATGGTTTTTGAGATACGTCAGTTCCAGCCGGTGACCCGTTTTGCCGTCGCCCATAAACGCTATCTCAAACGAGCCGTCCGGCGCGGGGATGCGGAACAAGAGCGAGAGCCCCAAGGCGTCCTCATAAAATTTTATGCTGCGACCGAGCTCTGTGACGTTGATATTCGTGTGGTTGAATGTAAACTCCACGGAAACTGCCCCCTTTGTTTTTTCGCGCTGTATGATTTGCGATTATACAGCACGCGGCGGGGTTTTGCAATACACGATGTCACCGCCCTTCGCCCGCCTGCGGCGGCGGACGAGCCATGTTTCGTCCGAATACAAAAAGTTGTCGTCCGAAAGGAACAGTACGCGTCCGAATAGGATAACACCCAAGCCAACATCCGTGATATACTCAGGGCGCCGAGTCGCCGTGAGGCGC
>JAITJC010000078.1 GCA_031279125.1 Oscillospiraceae bacterium | reverse complement strand
TATGGCGTCCGCGTCAACCGTAACGCTTGCCTTGCCGCTCTCGTCAACGCTGACGTCGTCCGGATTGACTTCAACCTCGACAGGCGCGGCCTGCGTAGGCGCTTCCGGTTCCTCCGGCTCTACGGGTTGCTCCGGCTGTGTCGGCTGCTCCGGCTGTGCCGGCTCGTCCTCGTCAACGGTGGTCAGCGCGGCTATCGCCGCCGTTATCGCGTCGGCGCGGGCGTCGGCCATCTCGGTCGTCACGGTCAGCGTTTCGTTGCTGCCAATGAGGTACTGCCCCGCCGCGACGGACGCCGTCAGCGCCGCGCGGATGTCGGCGGATTTTCCCTCCGTTGTCTCCGGCACCGCGTCAATCACGACTTGGAGCGCCGCGACGTCGGCGCGGTCAAACTCAAATTCGCTCCAGTCGATGTCGACCACGGCAAGCTGTGTGCCGGTTCCGCTCCGTATCGCTTCCATCACGGGAACGAACACTTCCACAAGCACCACTTCCGTCGCGCCTATCGTGACCGGTATGCTCAGCTCCTTCGGGTACGCACCATATTCCTCTTTCCAGTAATCGTCTTTTTCTGTCCCCCAGTCCGTGACAACCGTGGCCGCTTCCTTTTCATATATCGTATAGCCCTGATTATCCGTACCGACTGGCGTCACGAGGCTCAGTCTTTGCAGATACCCTTTAAAAATCCCATCTCCGACCTCTTCTTCCAGAGGCCCGAAGAACAGGTGCAACCGCGCGTTTCCGTCCTTGTCCACCACGAGCTTGGATTGCGCGTGGTCTATCGCGGCGTTGCCCATGGAATCCTGCCGCACATTCAAAGTCCACTGGCTGTGATTCCACAGGTGTGTCTTCCCCGCCAGCGAGTATGTCTCCGGCGCGCGCCCTGTCAACGCCGCCGTCTCCACCAGCGCGTCTATCGCCTTCGACACGAGCGCCGTCAGCGCTTCGCTTTGCCCCGCCGTCAGCTCTCCCGCCGCAACGGCTGAGTCGGCGGCAGCTTTCGCGGAGGCGAGCGCCGCGAGGGACGCCGTTTCGTACTCGCCGCCCTCCAGGTACTTCGCCGCTTCCGTTATCGCGGTTTCAAGCGAGGCGATGTCAACCTTCAGCCCCGCTTTCGCGGAGTTCAGGTTGGCGAGCGCCGCGCCCACGGCGGAGCTTGTCGCGGCGGTGTCCTCAAGCACGGCCTGCGCGGCTCCGTATGCCGACGCGAACGCGCTCCAAGTGTCCGCCGTGTAAACGCCGCCGTCGTTCCCCGCTTTGTAGAGCGCTTGCGCGGCACCGAGCGCCGCCGTCAGCTCCGTCTTGTCGGCGGCTTTCGCCGCAAGGCCGCTTATCGCGGATTTCAGCGCTCCCAGCGCCTCGGCGACTTCGGCGGCTGTCGCGTTTTCGTCAGCCGCGACTTTTTGCGCCTCCGTCAGCGCCGTTTGCAGGGCGGCTATGCTCGTCTCTGTGTAATCCGGGGATTTGACAAGCGATCCCGCCTCCGCTATCACGCTGTCCAGCGCGGTCTTGTCAACCGGCGCCTTCACAAGCGCCGCGCTCGCGGCTGTTATCGCCGTCACGCGGGCGTCAACCATTGACTGGGAGGCGTACTGCTGTTTAAGCAACGCTTCGGCGGCGGCGATGTTCGCGTTCAGCAGGGCAAGCGAGTCCGCCGTGTATTCGTCCGTCTTCGCGGCCTCCGTTTTCGCCGCGCTCAACGCGGCTTGAAGGTTGTCCTTGCCCACCGCCGTCTGGTTTCCGAGGTCAAAGACGCTCCAGTCGATACTCAGCACGGCGGTCTGCTCATCAGCGACTATCGTGCCACTGAGGAACGGGGCGTAAAACGTGACGGCGATGTCCGTCTGCCCGGGTTTCACATCGAACGCCACGGTCTTGGGATAGTAGATGGGTTTACCGTCCGCGCCGTAGTCGTAAATCGGATCGCTCTCGCCATCATAGTATGTGTACGTCGCTTTCTGCTCTCCCGTCGTCGTCGCGGACGGCGTGGCGGACGATACGGCGTCCGGCACAAACTCCAGCAGATAGCCTTTTGTGTCCGGCATACTCGGTATGGGCGCGTACTCGCCGAGCGTTATCGTCAGCCAGTTGGCCTCGTCGCTCACTGTGTACGTCGCGCCTTTTATCGCTCCGTTACCTCCGATGGAGAGACCCGCGCCGTCGCTCGCGCGCAGCGTGACGTCTATATCGTTTACTCCTGTAACAAGCGTCTTCTTTGTAATATCCGCGTTCCTGACAAGCGCCGCTTCCGCAAGCTCAAGCGCCGTCCTCGAGGTCTCAAGCCTCGCGTCGGGCGCCGATTCGTCCGCAAGCGCGGCTCGCGCGGCAGCCAAAGCGCCGTTCAGCGCCGCCAGGGAACTTTCCTCGTACTCTCCGTCCTTCACGCCGGCGACCAGCGCTTCGACGCGTAAAACGACCTCTTCAAGCTTTTCACGCCCGGTCTTTTCTATGACCACGCCCGATTTCGCGCGTTCCACCGCCGCCGCGAGCGCGTCAATGGCGCCCTTGACCACATCGGAATCGCATTTGCCGCTACTCGCTTTGACGACGGCTTGCGCTGTGCTGACAGTTTTCGCCGTATCAATCTCTTTCAGCAGCGCCGTCTTAATCTCGCCGTCCACGAGCGCCGCCGCGAGCTTTTCGGTCTCCTCGATTCTGACGTCGAGCACACTGTAGTCGTACCCGGCATATGGGTTGACGGCGGCGTCGCCCTCATTAAGTTTTTCAATCTTTGTGAAAAACACACGTACGCTCTTCGCGCCTAACTCGCTGGTAGGGTGCATACCTGCCATCATATTCATGGCGGGTATCACAATGGAGAAGCCCCTAAGACCCTTGTTGATCGGCACAGACAAAATTTCCGGGTAGTGCAGCCCGTACGCCTCCGCCGTGCCGCCGTCCCCCGGGTAGGTTTTGCCGTCGTTGCCAACCATTGTACCTATTTCTTCAGTCGTGAAATAATCAATTATCTCACCGGGCAAATTGGTTTTTGCCAAGTAGTTATTAGCCCCCAGTAGTATTGGCTGAAAGCGCAGGAATAATGTGCGCTGTCCGCTACTGTCAACCTCAATGTACCCCTGGTGTCCGTAAAACGCCGCGTCCGCCATTGACCGCTGGTTTAGTGTTTGATGCATAAGTACCATGGACGCGCGATAGATACCGGGATCTGCCGTTTCGGCGACAACATCTCGGTTCACGGCTTGCTGCACAAAAAGAAAACCGCCCAACGACGGCAGGTTTTTCCCGTTCTGCACGTTGATGGTGATAACATTATTATCACTGTCAACCGATATCTTCCTATCCGCGAGCAGAGCACTATGGACTTGTTGTGTTGGTATATCTTCGATCAGAAACATCCGTGTAACTAACACGGAATCTATATCCCAGTCTTCCGGTATGTGAAATTGAATAACGGCGTTGCCGGTAAGAGAAACCTCACCGCTGCCACCCTTCAACGAAAAGTGATAGTACCTGTATTCCGTGCCGCCCACCGACATCGCGGCGGCGGCTTCCAGCATACTGCGCGACATATGCGGAACGCTGACACTATTGGTTTCCGGCAGCGCGTCGCTGTTCCCATCGTAGCGCGTCGCCGAAAACACGGCGCCCTCCGGAACCGCCTCCGAGTCGTATCGTAATACAAGCTCCGGGTTTTCCTCGTCACGCTGTTCCAATGTGATCTTAGGTTTCGGATCAATGCGCAGCCGCGCGGAGAAAGCATATGTCGCTGTAGAAGTTTTATATCCACTAAGCACAACGTACAGGTGAACACCGAATACGAGCGCGTTTTCATCAAAGATTAGTTGAAGCTCACTATCTCCGGACGAAAAAAGATTTGCATCCCACACAGTATTCGAAAAATCTGTCCAATAATAGCTCCTCATGTTATAACTAGGGCTTGTCACCGTTTCGGCAGGTTTTCCCCTGCTCTGAGCCATCCTTATTTCGGTCACAGGGCCTTTTGATGCCCCGGTGTTTAAGGAAAATATGGCACTTTTTGCGGTCAATGTACCGTCAGCATTGTTGACAGATAGTGTTGGCAAAAACGTCTCGTTCAAATAACCTCTGATTACGTCAGTGAGAGCTACATCGACCGACGAAGCTGCGCTTCCTGCGGAACTCGTCCTACCTATATTTGTCCAACTGTGCGACCACTCCGCGCTATTATCGCCGTACGCGTCAAGTTCGATGGCGGAAGCCGTATTGACGTATACGCACACCGGGTACATAGTGATGCGCGCGTTGTTCGTCGTTCTTATCACAAAAGGCAGCGAAAAATCAATCTCATTCTCCGGGAGGGTCAGTACCATACGTGCCTTATCCAGCGCTTTTTCGCTTTCGGTCTGCTCCTCAATGCGGAATCTGTCACTTTGCAATACTATGCTGTCAGTCTTCTTGATTGCGTTCGGGTTTATGGGATTATTAGGCAACCCTAACTCATGGGGATCAAACACCCATATATCGTCATACAGGCTATAAGAATGGAACTCCATCGTGAGTTCCCAGAATATCTCGCTTTCAACTGTTTTTTTTTCCAGCTTTGCCCTCTCATTCAATAGAATTACGGGATAACTCGTCGCCGAAAGTGTACTCCGCTTTGTTAATGCACTTGCGGTACTCCCCGAAAAAAAACTGAGTGGCACGACGTACCTACCGGATGTCAGACCCGCAAGCCCTCCCCCTCCCTCATCCTCGGCGCTCGCGGGAACCGGAGACAGGAGGGGCGCGACAAATGACAAAAAAAAACAGCGACTATCGCGAGAGCCACCCCGGCCCTGCGCCTATCCTGTTTTCTTGTTTTCAACACCTTAGGTTACACACCTTTCTTAAACGCCGCAGCGGCGCGCCCGGGATCCGGTCGGAAAGCGCCCGGCTCCCCATCGCGCCGCCCGCAGTGTCTTAAAATAAATTACTGTATCTCCGCCGGTTCGCCGCGCTTGGCAGCGGGCCGGCGGAGATCGCCAAGAGCGGCCGCCCCCGGCCCCCGGGCGGTAAATCCGCGCCGGGGACCGGCCGGGGTAGGTCTTAACCTACGGATTCGGGAATGTCGCCGGAATCGGGTAGGTGTACGCCACCTGCACGAGTTCCGGGCTGAGGATCAGATACGCCTCGGACGTGTGCGGAGTGGGCGACGGATCAGCAACAAATGAGAACTCAATCTTTATCGGATCTGTCACGCTCTCCGGGGCGGCATACGCCGGTATCGTTATCTCATAGATGCCGGACACGGGAATCGGATCATTCTCTTCATCCACGAGATCCACGTACACCTCTTCACCCTCTTCGTTGATGTAGTACACGCCGAAGTCGGTGAAGCGGGCGGTCGTGTTGTATCCGCCGAACACCACCCTGCCTTCCTGCACCAGGATTTCAATGCTACCGTCGCTGTTGATCTCATAGCTGTTGATGAGGTTGTCGCCGTGTTTCGCTGGGACGTATACTTGCTTCACGGTGCCATTGGGGTTCGTCTCCGTCGTGTCATACAGCGAGTAGAAGTACTGCGGGGTGTTGCGGTACCTGCCCGGGAGCAGGTGGGTGTCGGACGTGCCCACGAGATTCGGCTCGGCAAAGACCTTGCTGGCAACTGTGCCGGCAAGAGCTCCGACGGCGACCACAAGGGCCAACGCGACGGCGACCACCGCTGTGATGGTCTTCTTGGAAATAATATTCTGCACTTCTTTGTTCCTCCTTTTCCGGCGCTTTACGCCGGTTCTTTCCGGGCGGGAATGCCGCCCGGCGCCGAGAAAGTGTCTTGCGGTGCGCGGTCGGGACCCGCCGCCGTAAGGCGGTACAAGGCACACTCCGCGCCGTGGCCTCATACGAGCCGCCCCCGCTATAGCGATCGTCGGCGCTTTCGCGCGTCTCATCGCACAGCTGTGCGGGAGCGTCGCCCGGGTCTGCGATAAGGCGCTTCTAAATGATGCGCCCTACCTCTTGTGAATGCGTCGCAAGGCGCATTTCACACTGTCTCCTGCGCGTCGTCCTTGCCCGACCGCGGCCCCTTTGCCGCCGTCGCGCGGACGTTCCGCGCCGCGCCACAGGGATTTTGCCTCTGCCGTCCCGCTCCTGCGGCGCGCTCCGCGCGGGTCTCGGCGTCTCGTTTGCCGCGCATACTTAGACATTGCGCAGCTACGATATGTAGTGCTAATTCACGCTCCGGACGTCCATCCCGCGCGCCCCTGACGTCCTCCCGGCTCGTCCGGCGGCGGCGCATTCGCGGATAAACTCCACTATAATGTAACGTCACCTAGTTTTTTGCTGCTAACAGCGTGAACAGCATACACGGCGCCAAGCCCCTTCCCTCTTCTCGCGCTTGCTACTCACGGCCGTGAATAACAAGCCGCCTCGCGGCATATATGCCGCCACCTTCGGCCTTGCGGCCTCCGGATGAAGTTAGCTCCGGCTTGAGCACCTGACGGGATAATACACCATCTTTTCCCGGTTGTCAATAGTTTTTTTGAAAAAATTTTATGATCTGGAAATGTTTGTAGGCTTGCACAAAGAATTTTGGAATTGTGAGGCAGTTTTTGGTTATAATGCCAAAAGCTCCCCATCGTCGGAGCACCCTTCGCTTCGTCGGCGCGGACTGCGCTAAGTCTCGCTTCCGGCTAAAGCCGAAAGCTCGCTCGCTACGGGGCTTTTACCCCAGCGAATCTCGCGATTCGCCGGGGACCCCATCCTCCTCTCCGAATCGCAACCGCTGTGCTTCGCCCAGCTGGGTTGCGATTCGGCATTGGACGAGGATTACGACGTCCTATCCCCCTCGGAGAGCGGAGGGGATTCTCAAAGGGGAACTGGTTCCCCTTTGAAGAAGCGCCTACGCCGAAGGCGTAGCATTTCCGCAGAAATGCGGCGCTTCTTAGTTCCCCCC
>JAITJC010000076.1 GCA_031279125.1 Oscillospiraceae bacterium | reverse complement strand
AGGGGCCCCCGCGAAGTCGAATGACTTCGTGGGGAGAGGACGAACGACGGAGCGAGCAAGTTCCCGGCTTTAGCCGGGAACTTGCTTAGCGCAGTCCGTGAGGACGAGACGCACTCCTCCGCAAAAATTATTTTCGCCTGCGGCGAAAAGGACGAAGGGGCGAAAACTGCTACAAACGAAAATATTCAATATGTATCGCGAACGAGAGCGGCTTTTTGCAAATTGCAGAGGGCCGTTCTTGTTTGCGGCGCGCGAGGGGATGCGGCGCTATGAAAACGGCGGTCCGCCGACGTCTCCGCGGATTATCAGACGGAATATATTCGGACATGCCCAAATAGAATGTTGTGTGGACAAGGAGGTGGAGGGCGTGTCTGATACTAAGGATGCGGCGGAACGCTACGCGGGCGCGGCTATGCTGCTGCCCCGGTTCCTGCGCGAGACGGCTATGGCGCTCAGCGAGGATGGGCGCTCACGCGCCGAGGAGCTGCGGCTGCGGACGGGGCGGCGCCTGAGCGTACTGCTGCCCAACGGGGAGCGTGAGCTGAGCGGCGAGACTATACGGCGAAGCGACCTGGACGGGATGCTGGAGCTCGCGACGGGCGCGTCGGCGCACACGGCGCGCGACGCTATCAGCGCGGGCTATGTCACGGTGGCAGGCGGATACAGGATCGGGTTGTGCGGCACGGCGGCCGTGCGCGGCGGCGCGGTGACGGGGTTTCGGTTCATATCGTCCGCGGCAATACGCGTCTCGCGGCAGATCGTCGGCGCGGCGGACGGGGTGGTCGCCGGAGTGTGCAACGGGGGCACCGTGCGCTCTACGCTCGTCATTTCTCCGCCGGGCGCCGGGAAAACAACGCTGCTGCGCGACATCGTCAGGACGCTCTCACGCGGCGGCTCGCCGGGAATACCGGGCTTTCGGATAGCCCTCGCGGACGAGCGCGGCGAGGTTGCGGCCATGCTTGACGGACAGCCGCAGATGGATGTGGGGCCCAGAACTGATGTACTCGACTCCTGTCCCAAGGCGGAAGCCGTGATGATGCTCCTTCGCTCAATGAATCCCCAAGTGGTGGCGCTCGACGAGATAACGGCGCCCGACGATGTGCGCGCCATAAAATACGCCGCCAATTGCGGGGTAAAATTGCTTGCGACGGCGCACGCCGATACGCCGGACGATCTGCGCGCCCGCCCGATATACAGGGAACTCCTCGAAGCGGGCATTTTTGAGAAAGCTGTCGTCATAAGGAAAGAAAACGGCGCGCGCGTGTACGAGCTCATTGATTTACGGAGGACGGTATGGTAAGGATTATCGGAGCGATCCTTATGCTGGCGGGGACGACCGCGTGGGGGCTGGACGGGATGATGAAGCTGCGCGGACGGTGCAGAAGCCTGAGCGCGCTGACCGCGGCGCTCGGCGTCATGCGTTCGGAAATCTGCGACAGACTGACGCCGATCTCCGAGCTTGCGGAGACGCTTGGGCGCGAGGCGCGGTATCCCGCGGACATATTCTTCCGGAATTTGCGCGAGGGCATGAGCGAACTCGGACGCGCGCGCTTCTCATCAATATGGCAAAACGCCGTGACGGGTACTCCGCAGCTGCAACTCAACGCGCGCGAGGCGATTACGCTGTCGGAACTCGGCGTCAGTATCGGAAGATACAATGTGGACGAGCAGCGGGAGGCGCTGCTGTACGTACAGGGGAAGATGGGGGAATACGCGGCCGGAGCGGAACGCGCGCGCGAGGCAAGCTCAAAGCTGAGGGTTTTTCTCGGAGTGGCGGCGGGCGTCTTTGCCGTCGTAATACTGATATAGCCGGCGCGAATCGTTTTTGTAGGTGTAACGGAACATGAATGTGGATCTGATTTTCAAAATCGCGGCGGTCGGAATACTCGTGGCGGTGCTCAATTTGCTGCTCAGCCGGTCGGGGAGGGAGGAACAGGCTCTGCTCACGACGCTTGCCGGAATGGTCGTCGTCCTCGTCATCATAGTGCGAGAGATCAGCGGCCTTTTCGACACGATAAAGGACCTTTTCGGTTTTTGATATGCCGGGGAGTATTGTCAAGGTGCTGGCCGTGTCGGCGGTGGGTTCGGCGCTCTATCTCGTAATAAAGCGCGACAGCCGCGATACCGCGCTCATGCTCACGCTGTCGGTCGCTGTGTTTATATTCACTCTCGGACTGAATATGGCAGGTTCTGTCGCGCGTTATATCGGCAAGCTCGGGGAATCGGCGCGGCTGCCGGACGCGGCTATCACAGTAGTCCTCAAGGAAATCGGCGTATCCGTCCTGACGCGCCTGTCGTCGGACATATGCCGCGAAGCGGGGCAACTCTCCGCCGCGTCCGGCGCGGAATTCGTCGGCGCCGTCGCCGCCGTGTACATAGCCCTGCCGCTGTTTGAAACGGTGATAACAACAATCGAGTCGCTGATTTGAGAGGACGCAACGGGAGAACGGGAATGAGAAAAGCAGTGTTCATGCTGATTATGTGCTGCGCGCTCGCGTGGCTGACGGCGCTGACGGCGTTGTGCGCGGACGTAGGTGAGAGCCAGGCGCGGGCTCTCAAGCTGGATAAACTGGAGGAGTCGGCGCCGCCCGCCGCCGGGGAAGCGCTGGGCAAGATGTCGGTCATGGATTCGCTGAAACCGGAAGGGCATATCGAAAAGCTGCTTGCGGCCGCGTCGTCGTCGCTCCGCGAAATCGCGTCGCAGTCGCTCAAGAGCGTGACGGCGCTCATTGCGGCGGCGGCGCTGTGCGGCGCGGCGGGCGCGGCGTTCGGGGATCACGGCTCAAAATACGCCGAGCTTGCCGCCGTGCTCGCCGTGTCGGCCGTCAGTGTCGGCGGCGTGCGGTCGTTTATCGGAATGGGCGCGAAAACACTCGACGATCTCGACGCTTTCGCGAAGATACTCATACCTACGCTGACGGCCGCAGCCGCCGGAGGCGGCGCCGTCGCGTCGTCAGCCGCGAAATACGCCGCCACCATGATGTTTGTAAACATATCGGTTTCGCTGTCAAAAAATGTCGTCATGCCGCTGATTTACGCGTACACCGCCGTCAGCGTGGCGGACGCCGCGGTCGGCGGAGGAGCGCTGCGCGGCGTCGCTGAGTTGTCCAGATGGCTGGCGAAGACTGTCATGACAGTTTCCACGCTGGCTTTTGTCGCGTATCTGACGCTTGTCGGCGCCGCCTCCGGGCCGGGCGACGAGTTGGCGATGCGCGCGGCCAAGACTGCTATATCGGCGCTCCCTGTTGTGGGCGGCATAGCGGCGGACGCGGCGAGCGCCGTGGTGTCCGGCGCGGCGATGCTTCGAAACGCCATAGGAATATTCGGGGCGCTGACGGTCGCGGGCATATGTGTTCTGCCGTTTTTGAGACTGGGAGTCCACTACCTGCTTTTTAAGGCGGCGGGCGGTCTTTCCGGCGCGTTTGCCGGCGGCAGGGTCTCCGGACTGATAGTCGATATCGGCGCGGCTTTCGGCATGACGCTCGGGATGACGGGCGCCGCCGCGGTGATGATATTCATTTCTATCATATCGATGACAAAGGCGGTCGTCTGAGATGTTTGGGCGGTGGATATACGGCGTGGTGTGCGCCTCGATGATATCTGCGGCGGCCATTCTTATCGCGCCGGAATGTTCCGCCAAGAGGGCGGTAAAATTGGCTTGCGGGCTTTTGATAGCGGCGTCTCTGCTGTCGCCTGTCTCGAGCTTTAATTATACGACGTTTTCGAAGAGCCTGGCCTCGCTGCGCGCGGAGGCGGACGGGCTCTCGGAGCGTATGCGGGAGACGAACGAAAAGCTCACGGCGCTTATCATAGAACAGGAATGCGCCGCATATATTGTGGACAAGAGCGCGCGTCTGGGAGTTCGCGGGCTGGATGCCGAGGTTTCCGCGGAGTGGAGCGCGGACGGCTTCTGGTATCCCGTGGAGGCGAGGCTTTCAGGCGAGGCGGACGACGGCGCGCGCGCGGAAATATGCCGCTTCGCGGAGTCGGAGCTCGGTATAAGTCCGGAGAGGGTCATATGGATGCGGAAGGATTAAGATGGGCGGCGTAAAGGAGATTCAGGGGAAAATATGGCAAAAAATGAAGAAAGGGGGATGGGCGGCGGCAGTGCTCGCCGTCGGGCTCGCGATGTTTTTGATACCGGGCGGCGCCCAATCCGCTGACGCGGACGGAACGGACGCGCGGCTTCCGGTCGAGTTCTCGCTTCACGAGCAGGAGTACCGAATGGCGGAGGCGCTGTCGTCAATAGACGGCGCCGGCAGCGTCAAAGTCATGCTGACGCTGAGCGTCGGACCCGAACAGGTTCTGCAAAAGGATTCCGAGAGCTCGGAGCGGGAAAGCGCGGGCGGCGCGCCGGAGACGGAATTGCGCGAGACGTCGGTAGTTATATCCCAAGGCGGCTCGACGCAGAGCGCCGTGGCCGCAAAATATATCTATCCGAAATACAGGGGCGCGCTCGTAATCGCCGAGGGCGCCGGCAGCGCGGATGTCCGTCTTGAACTGCTGCGCGCGGTGTCCGGGCTGACCGGATTGGGCGCCGACAAGATAACGGTCGCAAAAATGAAGGTTCCGCAATAGTCCGGATCGCTTAATGAAAATGCAGGGGGAGTTTCGGTGAAGACATTTAAGAGAAACGCGGTTATAATAACGGTCGTGCTGTTCGTGTGCGCTGCGGCGTACTTAAACTGGTCGTATAACAGGGGAGACGACGCCGGGAATATGGAGGAGGGCGCGAGCGCCGGCGTTCAGGACGGCGCTGTCGGGGAGGACATCCCGGTCGAAGGGGAGCTGTTCTACACTCTCGAACGCACGCCCGTTGCGGGCGCGAGCGAGGACGCAGGCGCGAGCGCCGACTTCTTTTCCATGACGCGCATAAACCGCAAGCAGGCGCGTGACGCCGCTGTGGAGACGCTTGCCGCCGTGAACGCGTCCGAAGGGGCGTCGCAGGAAATCATAGACGAGGCTATGTCGAAGCTGACCGGAATTGCCGGAAGCAGCGAGAAGGAGGCGGAAGTCGAGAGTCTCATACTCGCGAAAGGCTTTGACGACTGCGTCGTATTCATCTCGGAGGATGGCGTGAAAGTGACGGTACCCGCCCCCATGGAGGGATTGTCGTCCGTTGACGTGGCGCGGATAACGGACATCATCACATCGGAAACGGACTATGAGGCGTCGAGTCTGCAAATAATCGAGGTGAAATGACTATGACAGGCGTCTCCGGAAGTCTCCGCCGAACGCGGCGCCGCGCGTGAGGTTTTCGGGGGCGCCTACAGAAGCTGCCGCTGTATCTTGCCGCTCACGGTTTTCGGCAGCTCGTCACGGAACACGACGACGCGCGGATATTTGTACGGCGCGGTGTGTTCCTTGACGTAATCTTGTATCTCGCGGGCGAGCTCGTCGGACGGCTCGCGCCCCTTTAATACGATGCTCGCCTTGACAATCTGCCCGCGAATCTCATCCGGCACGGCGGACACTCCGCA
>JAITJC010000040.1 GCA_031279125.1 Oscillospiraceae bacterium | reverse complement strand
CTGCCGGAACTCGAAATTCCCCGCCTCGATGTCCGCGAGTATCGCGTCGAGCCCCGCGAGTATCGCGTCGGCGTCGGGCTGTTCCACTATTCCCTGCCGCGCGAGCATCCTCGCGTGCGCCTTGGAGCCCGCGATGTCCTCTTTGTAAAGACGGCGGTCGAAGGAAATTGAGGCGTTCAGTTCGTCCGTGAGCGCGTCCGCGTCCTCCGAGAAACGCCCCGACCACAATTTTGCCATATGTCAGCCCACCCACTCTCTGTACAGCCCGGCGGTTTCCTCCGCGAACGCGCCCACCATCTCCGGTGAGAAGAATTCAGACCTTTTGCCCGCGTTCTCGGAATGGCGCCGCCGCACGCGGGCGATGTACCAATCGAGTTCAAGCGGCACGGGAAGCGCGGTGCGCAGTTCGCGCGTGTTCGCGAGCGACACGGCGTCTATGCGCGCCCAGATATCGCGGGACCACGGCAGATTGTGATACATATGGTGGCTCGCGCTCCCCTGTTCTCCGCGATAGGCGGGGAACCAATGCCGCGCCGGGTCGGTGTATCGCGCCGCGTACCTCGGGACGACTTCCGCGTCCCAGCGCGCGTCCGCGAACAGATGCAAAAGCCAGCCCTCGTCGAAGGGCATAGACAGGTCGAGCGAGTCGCGCAGAGCCGCGAGCGCGCCCAGGCGGTCGGGGCGGTCGCGGAGATGGATGAAGTTTTTGATCTCCCGCGCGTCCGTGTAGTCGGGCGCCATGCTCCCCGCGAAAAAAAGCCCGTCCCCGTCCGGCCTTACGAGTCTCGCGACTGCGAGATGCGTCATCGCCGCCGGCATTATCCGCCGCTCCGCCGCCCCGACGCCGCGCGCGCCTTAACGGGCAGACCGAACAGGTTTATGAATCCCCCGGCGTCCTTCTGGTCATAGTCGCTCTCGCCGAAGCTCGCGAGTTCCTCGCTGTACAGGCTGTGCCGGCTCCACACCCCCGCGTTGATGATATTGCCTTTATAGAGCTTCAGCCTCGCCTTCCCCGTGACCGTCTCCTGGGTTTTATCGACGAACGCGGACAGCGCCTCGCGCAGCGGCGTGAACCACAGCCCGTTGTACGCGAGCTCCGCGAATTTCAGCGCGGCGTGCGCCTTGTAATGCGCCGTGTCGCGGTCGAGAGTAATGGTCTCCAGCAGCTCGTGCGCGCGGTACAGTATCGTCCCGCCCGGCGTTTCGTACACGCCGCGGCTTTTCATGCCGACGAGGCGGTTTTCGATAATGTCAAGAAGCCCGATGCCGTGCTTCCCGCCGAGCGCGTTCAGCGCGTATATTATTTCGGCCGCGGACAGCTTTTTGCCGTCAAGCGCCGTCGGGACGCCCTTGCGGAACTCGATTTCGACGTACTCCGGCTCGCCGGGCGCGCCCTCCGGGGAGACGCCGAGCTCTAAGAAGCCGGGCTTGCCGTACGGCGGCTCGTTCGTCGGGTCCTCCAGATCCAGCCCCTCGTGCGAGAGGTGCCAGAGGTTTTTGTCCTTGGAGTAATTCGTCTCGCGGCTTATTTTAAGCGGTATACCGCGCGCCTCGGCGTAGTCGATCTCGTCGTCGCGGCTGCGTATGTCCCACTCGCGCCACGGCGCGATGATTTTCACGTCCGGGGCGAACGCCTTGAACGCGAGCTCAAAGCGCACCTGGTCGTTACCTTTGCCCGTACAGCCGTGGGCTATGGCGTCCGCGCCCTCGCGCAGGGCTATCTCCGCTATGCGCTTCGCCATGACGGGGCGCGCGAGTGACGTGCCGAGCAGATACCCCTCGTACCTCGCGCCGGCTTTCAGCGCCGGGACGATGAAATCGTTCACGAACTCGTCGCGCAGATCCTCGACGTACAGCTTGGACGCGCCGGTTTTCAGCGCCTTTTCCTCAAGCCCGTCGAGCTCCGTCCCCTGCCCGACATCCGCCGACACGGCTATGACCTCACAACCGCCGCAGTTCTCCTTGAGCCACGGGATGATGATGGACGTATCCAGTCCGCCCGAATACGCCAGCACGACCTTTTTGACGCCCCCGGGCGTATTTTTATCCGGCATTTTTGTTCATTCCTTTCATATCGCTTTTCTTGTTCCGCGAGCGTCGGCCGCAAAAACCGCCGACATTGCGGATATTATAACAGCGCCGCCGCGCAAACGCAATAGGCAATTTGCATAAAGATGAATTTATTTTTCGATTTTTATGCATAAATATTCACGCCGCCGAGGGCGTCAAATATCCATGGCCGCGAAGAAGCCGCCGTGGACGGCGCCGTCAGTCTTCCCGACCTTTTTCGCGTCCCCCGCCAGGGCTGCCGACGGAGCCTTCCCGCACAGCTCGAAATAGGGGGCGTCGTACGGCCTCATACCGACGGCGTAGAACACGTCGTCCGCTTCCAGCGTCTTCGTCTCCCCGGCGCGCTCGTACACGACGCCGGAGGGCGTTATCTCCATTGCGCGGGCGCCCGTGATTATCGAAAGCCCCAGGCGCGCGATCGCGCGGGCGATGCCGAGTCTGTATACGCCGGAAGCCTCCCCGCCGTAGTCCTCCGCGAGTTCGAGCACGGCGACGCGCCTGCCGAGCCCCGCCAGATGCAGACCCGCCTCCACGCCGACGAGCCCGCCGCCGATTATGACGGCGCTCCCCCGCGCGCCCGCGCCCGAATACGCCTCTGTGGCGTGGCGGGCGCGCTCGTACCCTTTTATGAACGCCGGGACGACGGGGACGCTCCCCGTCGCGACGATTATCGCGTCCGGGCGCAGGCGCCCGAGCAGTCCGTCCGTCGGGACGGTGTTCAAAAGCGTCCTTATATTCATTTTTCCCGCCCGGCGTATCAGATAATCCTTGAACGCCCGCAGCTCCGCCTTGCGCTCGTCCGAGTCCGAAAAGCGCAGGAGCCCGCCGAGCGAGGCGGTTTTCTCTATGAGCGTCGTCTCGTGCCCGCGCCCGGCGGACGTTATCGCCGCTTGGAGTCCCGCCGGCCCTCCGCCGACGATGAGGACGCGCTTTTTCCGCGCCGCCGGCGGGGGCTCGTCCCCGAAGCCGAGCCGCGCCTCGCGGGACACGAGCGGATTCACGCTGCAGACGAAGTGCCGCGTCGCGTTGTCGCTGTCCGTGCAGTTGAGACACCTCAGACACGGGCGTATGTCCTCCTCGCGCCCCTCCGCGGCCTTTTTCGGGAGAAAGGGGTCGGCGATCAGCGCGCGGGACATGGACACGCCGTCCGCGCGCCCGGAGGCGATTATCTCCTCCGCCTGCGCGGGGCCGAGGATCGAGCCCACCGTGAATATCGGCATTTTGACCTTGCCGGAACGCTTGATCGCCTCCGCGAGCTCCACGTTCTGCCCGCGCGGGAGGTACGGCGTCGCGAAGATATGCTCAAAATCGTCCGAGGAGACCTCCGCCATATCCGCGTACTCGTCCGCGCGCGACAGAAATTCGGCGATGTCGGGCGGCGCGTAGCCCCCGTCCCGCCGCTCGGAGCCGGAAACGCGAAGCAGGACGGCCTTGTCCCCGCCCAGCCGCTCGCGCACGGCCTTTATGACGCGCAGGGGGAAGCGCATACGATTCCGCGGGCTCCCGCCGTATTCGTCCGTCCTCGTGTTCGTTATCGGGGAGAGAAACTGCGATATGAGCCAGCCATGCCCGCAGTGCAGCAGCACGGCGTCGAAGCCCGCCCTCGCGTAGTACTCCGCGGCGTCCGCGAACTCCCCCGCGACGCGCTCCATATCCTCCTCCGTCATCGCCCGCGCCGCGCCCCCGTACTCGTTCGTCCCCCCGGAGGGGCTGACGAGCCGCGAAGGGTCGCGGTTGAAGCGCGGCCTGGCGTTCAGCCCGCCGTGCGTCAGCTCGACGGACGCCGCCGCGCCGTGCTCGTGGATCGCCTGCGCCATCTCAGAGAAAACGGCGGCGTTTTCGAGCGTCATCTCCATCGCCGGGGTGTGGTTCCCCCCGTCGCCGACGCTCGCCTCTCCGAGCGTCACTATGGCGGCGCCGCCGCGCGCCTTGTGTTCCAGATATCGGACGTAGTAGTCGTCGGGGCGCCCCCCGAACGTCCTGAACAGCATGTTCGGCGCCGACATAACGCGGTTTTTGAGGAGCGTGCCGCGTATCCTCAGCGGGGTGAACAGCCTCGGGTATTTCTGCTCGTACATTTTCCTGCCCTCCTATTCTGTGCTATCGCGATCTTTCAGCTTAAAATAGCACACGCCGCGCGGGGTGTCAAGGACAGGGGAGGGGAGGGACGGCCCGCCCGCCCCTCCCGCAAAATTTCGCTTGCCTTGCCGCTCCGAGGGTGTTATAATCATACGACTTTCAGTCTGCGTACAAACAAACTGCGGGAGGCGGCGCGATGATTACGCTTCAGAATTCAGACGGCAGCATTACGATAGCGCGGGATGTTTTCACACATCTCGCGGGGGACGCGGCGACGAACTGCTTCGGCGTGAAGGGCATGACTGTCCGCTCCGTGACGGACGGACTCGTTCATCTGCTCCGACGCGAGTCCATGAGCCGGGGCGTGCGCGTCACGTACAGCGACGACGGGTCCATCTCCGTCGAACTCCACATCGGGGTGGACGCGGGCGTGAACATCCCCGCGATATGCGAGAGCATAAAGGCGGGCGTGCGTTTCAAGCTCGAAACCGCCACGGGGGCAGACGTCGCGCGCGTCGATATTTTCGTGGATTCCATGATTCTCGGTTGAGCGGAGGGAGGGAGGCGTCTTGACACAGCTCCTTACGGGCGGGCAGTTCAAGGCGATGGTGCAAAACGCCGCCGCCGCCATCGAACTGCACAAGACAGAGGTGAACGAGCTGAACGTATTCCCCGTCCCGGACGGGGACACGGGCACGAATATGAGCCTCACGCTGTCAAGCGGCGCGAGGGCGCTCGGCGCCGAGGAGCCGCGCTCCGTATCCCGCGCCGCGGAGCTTACGGCGTCCGCGTTGCTGCGCGGCGCGCGCGGGAATTCCGGCGTCATTTTGTCCCTGCTTTTCCGAGGGATGGCAAAGCGGCTGAAGGACGCGGAGACGGCGGATGCCGCGCTTTTCGCGGCGGCTATGCGCGACGGCGTGGACGCCGCCTACAAAGCCGTGATGAAGCCGGCGGAGGGCACGATTCTCACGGTCTCCCGCCTCTCCGCCGACGCGGCGATAGAGGCCGCCGCGTCCGGGACGGACGACATTGAGGCCGTACTGGAACGCGCGGCGGACGCGGGCAGGCTCGCCCTCGCGGATACGATAAACCAGAACCCCGTGCTGAAAAAGGCGGGCGTCATCGACTCCGGGGGCCGGGGGTACGTATATATCCTCAACGGTATGCTCCGCGCCCTGCGCGGCGAGAAAATCGACGCCGGGGAAGGCGCCGCGGAGCGCGGCGCCGCCGACTTCGCGGGGTTTTCGGCGGAGGACATAACCTTTGCCTACTGCACGGAGTTCATAGTCAGGCGCGAGAACGCGCGCGGCGCGGACGCGCTCCGGGCGTTTCTTGACGCGCGCGGGGACAGCATCGTCGTCGTGGACGACGACGAGCTCATAAAGGTCCACGTCCACACGAACGAGCCGGGCGACGTGCTGACGGAGGCGCTTGCCTTCGGCGCGCTGCTTTCGGTGAAGATAGAGAACATGCGCGAGCAGCACACGGAAAAGCTCGTCACGGCGGCGGAGAGGGGTCCGGCGCCGCGCCGCGCCGCGCCGGAAAAGCGCTTCGGCGCCGTAGCGGTCTGTTCCGGCGCGGGGCTGGAGGCGGTGTTCCGAGACCTCGGCGCGGACGCGATAGTCACGGGCGGGCAGACGATGAACCCCTCCACGGAGGATATACTCGCCGCCGTGGAGTCCGTGCCCGCCGGGACTGTTTTCGTATATCCGAACAACAAGAACATCATAATGGCGGCGGAGCAGGCCGTGCCGCTCGCGTCGCGCCGCGTCGTAGTCGTGCCGTCGAAATCCATACCGCAGGGCGTGGCCGCCATGCTCGCGTTTGACGAGAACGCCGGCGCGGACGGCAGCGCGGCCGCCCAGCTTGACGTGATGGCCAGGGTGCGCACGGCGCTGATCACGCGCGCGGCGCGCGACTCCGCGTTCGACGGCCGCGCGATACGAGAGGGGGAGTACCTCGCCCTGCTCGACGACGAGCTTGTCGCCGTAGGCCCGGACTTCTCCCCCGTGGCGGACGGCGTTGTGGCGGCGCTCCTGCCGGAACCGCCGGAATTCGTGACGGTTTTCGCCGGGGAAGGCGCGTCGAAGGACGAGACGGAGCTTCTGCGCGGGCTGCTCGAAGTCCTGCCCTCGGCGGAGCTCACCATCGTGGACGGCGGACAGCCCGTGTACAGGTTCATAATCTCCGCTGAATAGCGCCGCGCCCGCGCACCCGGACGACCGCCCCCGAATATATATATTAATACGCGCGATATGCCGTGCCGCCGCATCAGGCGAGGAACGGGCGCTTCGGGCGGATTGATATGCATTCGGGGGTGTTTGCTTGCCTTTTACATACGGCGGCTTTGCCGGATCCGCGCTGCTCGCGCTGTCGCTTTCGGTAGATATTTTCGTCGCGTTCGTCTCTTACGGCGGGTGTGGCATACGCGTTTCCCGGCGCGCCGCGCTCGTTTCGGCGTCCGTCTGCGCCGGCATTTTTTTCGCGGCGGGCAGACTCGGCGCGCTTCTGGGGCCGCTCGCCCCCGGCGGCGCGGCGAAGGCCGCGGGTTTTTTATCGCTTTTGGCCGTGGGGCTTTTGAGGATATTCGACGGCGAGATAAAGACCGCCTTGCGGCACCTCCGGCGGCGGCCGCCCAAGCTCCTTGAAGTCTGCGCCGACCCCGGCCGCGCCGACCTCGACTCCGGCGGGGAGCTTTCCCCGCGCGAGAGCGCTCTGCTTGCCGCCGCCATGAGCTTTGATGGCGCGGCGGCGGGCTTCGGCGTCGGCGCGGGCGGGGACGGCGCGGCGCTGACAGCCGCGCTGTCGTTCGTCTTCTGTCTCGCCGCCGTCGCGCTGGGGTTGAGACTCGGAAAGGCGCTTTGCGGAACGCGGTTCCTGCGCGGACGGTCGATGACGGCGGCGGGCGGGCTGGCTCTGCTCGCCCTCGCGTTCCGCCGCCTGGCGTGACGAGGCCGGACGCGGCGCAAACAAAAGCCCCGCCGTAAAACGGCGGGGCTTTTGTTTGCGGTACGCGCGCCGCGGGGGGTTACTGTTCCCCGCGGCGACGGGCGAAACAGTCGCTGCAATAGACCGGGCGATCCGTTTTCGGCTCGAACGGGACGCGAGCCTCACGGCCGCAGTCGGCGCAGATCGCGGTGAAGTACTCCCGCGGGCCGCGCGCCGCGCTCTTGCGATTGTCGCGGCAGTTCTTGCAGCGCTGCGGCTCGTTTTGGAACCCGCGCTCGGCGTAGAACTCCTGTTCTCCCGCCGTGAATACGAATTCCTCTCCGCATTCCTTGCATACCAGTGTCTTGTCTTCGTACATTGTTGAACCTCTCTTTTGACTGAAAATCTCCCTGCGGGTTTCCCGCATGGGGCGTATTTGCGCTCAGCTCATCACTGAATGTCGCCTGAAGTAATTAAAAACGCGAGCTTCCTTCTTATCCGCTGTATGGCGTTTTCCACGGACTTGTACGGCTTTCCGAGCTTTTCGGATATTTCGCCGCAGGCGTACCCGTCAAGGTACAGTCCCAGTACCGTAGATTCGAGCTTCGACAACGAAGCCTCGATGCCTCCCGCCATTTCGCGGACACTCTCTCTGGCCATGACAAGCTCCTCTGGGTCACGCAACAAATACGCGCCGGGGACTTCGCTTTCAGTCAAAAGCTGAGCTTCGAGCGGGATATCGCTGTTGCCTCGGAACCGCAAGGCGGCTTTCCGCACGGCGCTTATGATGCGCCGGCGTATACACAGCTCGGCGTAAACCTCGAACCTGACACCGCGCGCTTCGTCAAAGCCGCGCACCGCGGAGAGCAGTCCGAGCATACCCTCCTGTATCAGATCCTCGCCGTCGCCCCCCGCCAAAAAGTACGGGCGGGCGCACGCGCGCACGAGCCGCGCGTATCTCAACACCATTTCCTCTTCCGAGAGGGCGGCGTCAAACCCCGTGTCTGCCTCTTGCACCCGCATACTATATCAGGCTTTATATATATTGTCAAGCATTATTTTAATAATATTCATTGTTTTGTAATATTTCCACAAACACCGAAAAAACCCTGTATTTGCAACGGTAATACGCCCGCCAAGAGCCTCCCTCACGGCGCGTCCCGAATAATTTTCGCGAGGCGTTCGACAATTTTTTTCGCTTTCTCCTCCGTTTCCGCCTCCGCCGTCACCCGTATAAGGCTCTCTGTGCCCGACGGGCGCACGACAACGCGCCCCCGCCCGCCGAGGGCGCGCCGCTCATCCTCCGCGGCGGCGGAGAGCTCGCGTGACGCGAGCTTGCGCTCCTTTTCCCCGGGGTCCGCCGGAATGTTCAGGGAGACGCGCGGGCGGCGCGGCACCCCGGCGGCGAGCTCGGACGCCGTTTTGCCCGTCCGCGCGAGCAGTCCCAAAAACTTGACGGCGGTGAGCTGCCCGTCCCCCGTCGTGGAATCGTCGAGGAATATGGTATGCCCCGATTCCTCTCCGCCGAGGCACGCGCCGCTTGAGAGCATCATTTCCAGCACGCTGCGGTCGCCCACGTCGGCGCGCAGAACCTCGAACCCCTCGCGCCGCCCGAACTCGTCGAGCCCGGAATTGGAAAGCTCCGTGCCGACAACGGCGTTGTTCCTGAGTTCCCCCCGCGACTTCATATCGCGCGCGCACACGGCGAGGATGACGTCCCCGTCTATCAGTCCGCCGAGCTCGTCCACTATCAGGCATCTGTCGGCGTCGCCGTCGAACGCGAAGCCAACGTCGAAGCCGCCGCGCGTCACGGCGCGCCGCAGGGTATCTATGTGTGTGGAACCGCAGCCGAGGTTGATGTTCACGCCGTCCGGCTTGCTGTATATGAGCTTCGCGTCCGCGCCGAGCGCGCGGAAGAGCCGCCGCGCCGTGAAGGACGCCGCGCCGTTCGCGCAGTCCGCGACGATTTTTATGCCGGCGGGCACGGCGGGCGCGAGGCCCGCGAGGTGCGCGACGTATTCCTTTTCCCCGCGAGAGTCGCGGATTGCGCGTCCGAGTCCCGCGCGCGCGCCGTGCCCGGACGGCGAATCTATGAGCCGCTCGATCTCGCGCTCCGCCGCATCCGACAGCTTGAAGCCGCGCGAATCGAAGATTTTTATGCCGTTGTGCTCAAAGGGGTTGTGCGAGGCGGAGATCACGATCCCCATATCGGCGCCCGTTCTGCGGACGAGATACGCCACCGCGGGCGTCGGCACAACGCCGAGCGGCGTCACGTCCGCGCCGCCGGAGCAAAGCCCCGATATGAGCGCCGCCTCAAGCATGTCGGAAGACAGGCGCGTATCCTTCCCGATCACGGCGCGCGGTCTTCCGCCCGCGCCCGCGGCGGCCGCGGCGGCGGCGAAGCCCGTGAGATAGGCGAGGCGCGCGTCAAGCGTTTCGTTCGCTATGCCGCGTATGCCGTCCGTGCCGAAATATTTTCCCATTGCAGTCAGAGCCTCCCCGGCGCTCAGATAATCGTCAGCTGTTCCCCGGCGTCGTCAAACTCTATGCCGAGGTGCTCATAGGCGAGCCGCGTGGCGCAGCGCCCGCGCAGTGTCCGCGTCAAAAATCCCTGCCGCATCAGGTACGGCTCATATACGTCCTCTATCGTCACAGCCTCTTCGTTCACCGTGGCGGCGAGCGTCTCAAGCCCGACGGGCCCGCCGCCGTAGTTCCTGATTATGCCCGTCAGCAGACGCCTGTCAACGGCGTCGAGCCCCGTTTTGTCTATGCCGAGGCGCGTGAGGGCATCGTCCGCGGATTTTTTCGTGATGACGCCGTTCCCCGTGACCTCCGCGAAGTCGCGCACGCGGCGCAGGAGGCGGTTGGCTATCCTCGGGGTGCCTCGCGAGCGCGACGCTATTTCGAGCGCGCCGTCCTTTTCCGTCGGGACGCCGAGTATCCCCGCCGAGCGCGAGACAATGCTGCAAAGCTCCTCCGGCGTGTAAAGCTCAAGCTTCAGGTCTATGCCGAACCTGTCGCGCAGGGGGGAGGAGAGCTGACCCGCGCGCGTCGTCGCCCCGACGAGCGTGAAACTTTTGAGTTCAAGGCAAATCGACGCGGCGGACGGACCCTGCCCTATGATAATGTCGAGCTGTCTGTCCTCCATCGCGGGGTACAGGATTTCCTCGATGGCGCGGCTGAGGCGGTGTATCTCGTCGATGAACAGAATGTCGTTTTCCTCAAGGTTTGTCAGCAGGGCGGCGAGATCCTTCGGCTTTTCGATGGCGGGGCCGGACGTCTTGCGGAGATTCACGCCGAGCTCCGACGCGATAATCGCCGCGAGCGTCGTCTTGCCGAGCCCCGGAGGTCCGTGCAGAAGCACGTGATCCAGCGGCTCTCCCCGCCGCTTTGCCCCCTCGATGAAAATCGAGAGATTGCCCTTCGCCTTCTCCTGACCGATATACTCCGCCATCGTCCGGGGGCGCAGACCCGCGTCCGCTTCGTCCTCTGAGCGCAGCAGGGGATGCAGCACGCCGCGCCGGGTCTCGTTTTCACCGGGGTCGTCGCGTGTTTTGCCCGCGCGCGGGTTCTTCTCCTGCGGCTTGCCGCCGCTGTACTCAATGCTCATTGCACGTTACCGTCCGATTGATATATATGCCCGCGCCGGGCCATTTATGATTTTTTCAGCGACTGCCGCAGGGCCGCCCTGACGATTTCCTCCGTTGTCATGGATTCCGCGTTTACGTGCCGCAGAAGTCCCGATATCTCGGCCTGGGTGTACCCCAGCACGGCAAGCGCCGCGTGCGCGTCCCGCGCGCCGCCCTTGGCGGGCGCGGCGAATCCATCCCGGGTTATGATATCCGTCTCGCGCGTCACCTTGTCTTTCAATTCGAGGATGATGCGCTGCGCGAGCTTCTTGCCGACGCCGGGGGAGTTCGTCAGGGCGCTGACGTCGTCCGCCGCCACGGCGAGCGCCAGCTTCTCCGGGGAGCAGGAGGACAGTATCGCGAGCGCGGCCTTCGGCCCTATGCCGGACACGGACAGAAGCAGCTCAAAGCAGCGCTTTTCCTCCATCGTGCAGAAGCCGAAAATATCAAACGCGTCCTCCCTGATGTTGCAGTACGTATAAAGCTTCGCGCGCTTCCCGGACTCAAGCCTCGCGAGCGTCGCCGCCGTCGCGTGGCAGGCGTAGCCGGCGCCGCCGACGTCCAAGACGGCGAGGGCGCCCGATATGAGCGCGACGCTTCCTTCTAAATAGTAGAACATTCGGGACCTCCGGAATTTTTCGCGCCCCGCGAATTAATGTTGCGCGCGCGGCAAATCGCTATTGCCAGCGCGTCGGCGGCGTCGTCCGGCTTCGGGGTGTTCTCCAGCCTCAGCAGACGCTTTACCATATCCATGACCTGTTTTTTGTCGGCGCGCCCGTACCCGGCGACGGCCTGCTTGACCTGAAGCGGCGTATACTCGTACATCGGCAGACCGCGCTCCTCCCCCGCCATGATGGCGGCGGCGCGGCCGTGCGCCACGGCGACTGCCGTTTTCAGATTCGTGTTGAAAAAAAGCTCCTCCACCGCCATCACGTCCGGATTGAACGTGTCGATCAGTTCCAGCGCGTCATAGTATATCCGCGCCAGCCGCATCGCCAGCCGCAGACCGGCCTTCGTGGATATGATCCCGTGGCTCATATGCGACATTTCCGCGCCGGACGTCTCTATGACCCCGAAGCCCACCGTGGCGATCCCGGGATCTATGCCCAAAATAATCATCTCATCACCGCCGCGTATTGTACCACCTTGCGGGACAAAACGCAATACTCCCGCGCCGGGGGCGCGGTCGCCCCATCCGTGGTGTTCGCCCCCCGCCCCCTCAACATTTTTTCATTAAAAATTCAAAAACCCTATTGCATTGCCCGGCGTTGCGTGGTATAGTATTCCCGCGAGGCCGGTAGAAAAACGGGCCG
>JAITJC010000074.1 GCA_031279125.1 Oscillospiraceae bacterium | reverse complement strand
TGGCGAAGTTTGGTATCGCGCATGGTTCGGGACCATGAGGCCGCGGGTTCAAGTCCCGCCACTCCGACCAAGTGAATCATTTCGTTTGTGATGGCTTCGCCATCACAAACGAGTCGCGGGAGCTTGGATCTCGCCGTGCGCGGCTCGCAAAGAGCATTTTCCGAGGAATAAATCCCCGGAAAATGCGGGATATTACAATTTTTGCTCTGTTATATAGGGGTCCCCACGAAGTCGAAGGACTTCGTGGGGAGAGGACGAACGACGGAGCGAGCAAGTTCCCGGCTTTAGTCGGAAACTTGCTTAGCGCAGTCCGTGAGGACGAAACGCACTCCTCCGCAAAAATTCTTTTCGCCTGCGGCGAAAAGGACGGAGGGGCGAAAACTGCCGCAAACGAAAATATTCAAGACTGATGGCAAAACGGGTTGACTGCGGAGGTATTTTAATTTGAAGCTTAAAAAGTGGGAGCTTGCGCTCGCCGTGGCGTTTGCGCTGACGCTGCTGGGAGGCGTGTCGCTGGCCGGGGAGCAGCGGGAGCTGTCGGACAAGCTGGTGCGCCTGCACGTCGTGGCAAATTCCGATTCCTTTGAGGACCAGGCGGCGAAGCTCGCGGCCCGCGACGCCGTGCTCACGGAACTTGACGCGCTGCTCCGCGACGCGCGCGACAGGGGAGAGGCGCTGGAACTCATCGCGCGGAACCTGCGCGCGCTTGAAACGGCGGCGGCGGTGGCCGCCGGGGATTTCGCGCGCGCGAAACTGCGCCGGGAGTACTTTCCCACGCGTGAGTACGAGACGTTCTCACTGCCGGCCGGGCAGTACGCGTCGCTGCGCGTCGAGCTTGGAGAAGGCGTCGGACGCAACTGGTGGTGCGTGGTGTTCCCGCCGCTCTGCGCGCCCTCATCGGGAACCGCCGACGCGTTTTCGGCGCTGACTGACGGAGAGACGGCGCTCATAACGGAGGATTCCGCGGGCGTCGTCGTAAAATTTAAGGCGGTCGAGCTTATCGGGCGCGTGAGGGCCTTTTTGGGAATATAGCGCGGGCCGCCTCCGGAAATCTACGCCGGGCCCGCGGCGCGTGAAGTCTCAGACGGCGGCCGGCGGCCGGCGGCTATATCTCCCGGCGGCCCGCAAGGGCGCGCATGAGCGTCGCGTCGTCGGTAAACTCAAGGCTCGAACCGACGGGGATACCGTAGGCGAGACGCGTGACCTTTACCCCGAACGGGCGGAGCAGACGCGAGATATATCGGGCGGTGGTCTCGCCCTCGGCGTCCGGGTTTGTCGCCATTATGACCTCCGTGACGCCGCCGGCCGCCACACGCTCAACAAGTTCCTTTATCTTGATATCGTCGGGTCCTATGCGGCTCATGGGGGACAGCACGCCGTGCAGCACGTGGTAGACGCCGTTGTATTCGCGCGACCGCTCGATGGCAAGCACGCTCTTTGGGTCGGCGACGACGCAGACGACGCCCGAATCGCGCCTGTCGCCGCCGCATATCGGGCATATCTCGCCGTCCGTGATATTCTGGCACACGGCGCACAGCCGCAGGTCGCTTGCCGCCCGCGTGATCGCTTCGGCGAACGCCTCCGCCTCTCCGCGCGGCAGCGCCAGTATGTGAAACGCCAGTCGCTGCGCCGATTTCCGGCCGACGCCCGGCAGCGACGCGAATTTCTCGATCAAAATCTCAAGCGCGGACGGAAACAGTTCCATAAAAAACTCCATTTCGCGCCGCTCCTTCGCGGCGCTGCCCGGCGTGACGCCCGGTTACGTACGTTAGGGCGCCGACTCCCCGCGCAGCCGGCGTATACGCGCCGCCCGGTCGGGCGCGCTGAACAGATCGCTGCCCGACACGAGTACGCGGGCGCCCGCCTCGACGCACAGCTTAGCGGTTTCCGCGTTTATCCCGCCGTCCACCTCCAGCTCGCAGCCGGGGTTGCGCGCGTCGATCATGGCGCGCAGTGCCCGGAGCTTAGACAGCGCCTCCGGCATGAACTTCTGTCCGGAATATCCCGGCTCGACCGCCATCACTACTACCATTCCGAGTTTGTCTATGTACGGCGCCACGGACTCCGGGGGCGTCGCGGGCTTTATGGCGAGTCCCGGCCTGCCGCCGAGACGCAGGACGTCGTCTATGGCGCCGGATATGCCGTCCCGCGAGTCCGCCTCTATGTGGAAGGCGACTATGTCGGCGCCGGCGCGGACAAAGCGTCCGGCGTATCTGACAGGCTCCACAATCATGAGGTGCGCGTCGAGAACGGCGTCCGTGACGCGCCTGACCGCCTCCAGCACGGGCAGTCCGACCGAGATGTTCGGCACGAATATACCGTCCATCACGTCAAAATGCAGATATCCGGCCGACTTTACGCTCTCGATGTCCTCGCCGAGCCGCGTGAAATCCGCGGACAACAAGGACGGCGATATTTTTATCATGCCTTTCCTCCGGACAAAACCGTCTGCCGGCAGCCGGGGATAAATCGCCGCGCCGCCGGGCAAGTAGCGCGCGGGCGCGCTCCGGCATACAATTTATTAGCGGCGGGCGCGCCCGCGCGCTTTTATATATAGGGGTTCCGCTGTCCGCGGCGGGAGACATCATAAACAACCGCCGCGCGCGGGACCCCGCCCCGACGTCCCCGCCGCCGCTGCCGAGAAAAACGCGCCTCGGCGGCGGGACTCTACAAGGTATAATTGTATCACATTTTTACACCTTGTCAAAGCGCCCCGAAAAAGAATAATTTCGTTTGTAGCGATTTTCGCTCTCCCGTCCTTTTCGGCGTAGGCGAAAAGAATTTTTGCGAGGAGTGCGTCCCGTGCGACGATGCAAAAATTGTAATATTCCGCATTTTCCGGGGATTTATTCCTCGGAAAATGCTCTTTGCGAGCCGCGCACGGCGAGA
>JAITJC010000025.1 GCA_031279125.1 Oscillospiraceae bacterium | reverse complement strand
ACCTGTTTCCGCTTAGCTGCCCTCCCCTTGTCAAGGGTAGGGTGGAGATTTGCGCAGCAAATACTACCCGACCTTGACAACGCTCCTTTGTTACAATGTGTCAAGGGGGGGGAGTAGCCCCCCCCTTGGCCACCCGTTCCCACGCCTTCTTTCGTACCCCTCTTCTTCGCTTATCTTTTCTTTTTTTTGAGACAATATCAAAAACGCTTGACAGGAAAAATTTTTTCGTTGGCGGGGATTTCTATCGCGATAGGCATAATTGTCGTCAGCGCAAACCGTTCCAATATTAAACGGTTTGCGCGTGGTCAAGACCAAGGGGAAGGTGTCGGGGTGTGTCCGGAGCCTGCAAGGCGCCATAGTATTCGCCAACTTGATGAGCGTCGTCAAAACCGCGATTAAACAAGGCGTTTCCCCGCATATTTCGCCAAAAAAACGCGCTTGTTTATTTCCCCGCGCGGTGATAAAATAAAATACAGGACAGCGCTCGGGGATCTCTCGCGCGGCGCTGTGATAATATAAGATTGGAGAACGGACGGATCTGTGGATACGGCGACATTTTCGAGCCCGAGGCTCGCTGTTCTGATCGACGCGGAGAATGTGCCGCGCAACTGCGTGAAGAGCGTTTTGGAGGAGGTGGCGATTTACGGTACGCCGACGATAAAGCGCATATACGGGGACTGGACGAACCACCAGCTCGACGGTTGGAAAGCGCCGCTCTTGGAAAACGCCATAACGCCCATACAGCAGTACAGCTACACGACGGGGAAAAACTCATCCGACTCCGCGATGATCATCGACGCGATGGACATTCTCTACACAGAGAAAACGGACGGGTTCGTACTGGTTTCCTCTGACTCGGATTTCACGAGACTTGCCATAAGGCTGCGCGAGGCGGGACAGCGCGTTATCGGCATAGGTGAGCGCAAGACGCCGCAGGCGTTCATCACGGCGTGCGACAAATTTACTTACATCGAAATCATACGCAAGAACTTTGAGGACGCGCGCGCGGCCACGGAGCTTGCGGCGGCTGCGGCGGAGGCGGCGGTCGCGCCTGAGCCTGAGCCCGCCGCCGCGGAGCCCTCGTCCTCCGCTCCCCGCCCGGCGCCGAGGGATTCCGGGGAGGACTCCCCTAAGCGCGGCAACGGCGGGCGCGCGTCCGAGAAGGTCACGAAGAAGGTGACGAAGCTCATCGCCGAATCCATAGCGGATTTGTCCGATGAGGGCGAGGGCGTGTTTATGGGCGAGCTGGGGAACCTCCTGCGCCGCAAAAAGCCGGACTTCGACCACCGCAATTACGGGCACAAGAGCCTGACCGCGCTCATACAGTCGATAGACCGCTTCTCTGTGGATTTAAAGCAGACGTCTGACTCCAACATAAAGCACCCCTATGTGAAGGACAAAGAGGCTTGACGGGCAAAAAACGTAAAAAAGGCGGCTGTATGGCGTTTTTCATCCTGCTCGCGGCGCTTGCCGCGTTTATGTATTATGGCAATTATACGCTCGAACAGGAGACGTTCGAGCTGCGCTTCGACGATCTGCCGGAAGCTTTCGACGGGTACAGGATAACGGTCGTGTCCGACCTGCACGCCGCCGTGTTCGGCAAAGGCAACGGACGGTTACTCGACGCCGTGCGCGCGGCGAAGCCCGATATGATAGCGCTCACGGGCGACGCCACAGACGGCCGGGGACAGATACCGGGCGTCATCGAAACCGTGAGGGGGCTCGCGGAAATCGCCCCGGTCTACTATGTGACGGGAAACCACGAGTGGGAGGCCGGGGAGGCGCGTGAACTTATGCGGGCGCTGCCCGGCGCGGGCGCGGAGGTTCTGCGCAACGAAATCATACCGATAGAGCGCGGCGGGGAGACAATATACCTCGCGGGGCTTGAGGATCCGAACGGACCTGCCGACATGAAAAAGCCGGCGGAGGTTTTCGCCGGACTGCCGGAGGGCTTCTGCGTGACGCTCGTGCACAGGAACACGTTTTTGGAACATCTCGCCCCGCTCGGGGCGAGGCTCATCCTGTGCGGACACGGGCACGGCGGGCTGATACGTCTGCCGGGCATCGGCGGGCTGATCGGTCATGACTTGAAGCCGTTTCCGAAATATTCCGGCGGGCGTTACACGATAGGGGAAACGGAAATCATCGTCTCGCGCGGGGTCGGCAACCACACGGGCGTGCCGAGGATATTCAACAGGCCGCACATACCGACCGCCGTGTTGAGGCGCGGCACGTAGCGACATACCCGCGCCGTCGCGCGGGCGCCTTACAGGCGGCTCGCCTCCAGATTTTCGATCAGCGCGCGAGCCTTGTCCGCGCGCGCCCTTTCGGCGTCCACGACGCGCGCGGGGGCTTTTGAAACAAATTCCGCGTCTTGCAGTTTCGTTTCCAAACGCGCAAGGTCGCCGCGAGCCTTTTCGAGTTCTTTCGCTGCGCGCTCGCGCTCGCGCTCGATGCCCACGAGCTCGCTCGCCGGCATATATATCCGGGCGGAGTCCGTCGCGGCGGTAACGAGCCCGTCCGTATTTTCAGGCGCCGCCCGCGTTACGGAAACGTCCGACGCGCCGGCGAGCCGCGCGATGTACGCGCGCCCCTGTTCAAACGCTTCCGGGCTGTCGGAGACTATCGTAATACGCGGGCGCTTAGACGGCGGGACGTTCATCTCCGCCCGTCT
>JAITJC010000023.1 GCA_031279125.1 Oscillospiraceae bacterium | reverse complement strand
CGCGCTGACCGCCAGATCGCCCTCGCCGAGGTATCCGAATTCACCGTCATTGAACTCGCACTCCAAACGTCCCTCGCGGCAGTGGTTGATGATCAGCATATCCGCGCCGCCCGGCATGGGGCGCTCGTCGTGTCCGTTGATTTTTCGCAGATGCAAGTCGTTGTAATACAGCGTCACGCCGGGAAAGACGTCGTATATAGTGATAAGCCCCGTACCCGTCGCGTTTTCGAGCTGGTAAACGTAACAGCTATCGTTGCGGACGGACAGCTTCGCGTCCGGCCCGAGCAGGTCGTCGAACAGGCGCGGCGCCGCGCCGCCGGCTTTCCGGGCGGACATGCGCTCCGCCATCGCTATCACCTCTGATATTGTTTATGGGCATCGTACGCGCCCCCGGCGCTATGACAAGAGGGCGTTTATTTCAGCTTCATCGCCCAGTAAGTTTTTACCTCGTTCGCGTCAAAGCTCTCTTGCCACGCCGTGAATTCCTCGCCGCGCAGGCGCGTGTCGGCGAGATGGTCGTTGTACATCTTGCCATCGCCGGCAAAGTATACGATATGCCAATTCCCGTCGTCGGTTTTAATCAGCGTGTGGTCCCCTTCCGCGCGGTTCCCGTCATAGAGCCACTCTTCTATGTACTTGTCAACGCCCGCGTCGCGCTGGATATTGTCGTAACGATCCCCCGTGACCTCGTTGAACACGTCCTCTGTCAGCTCGGTGAGTTTTTCTTCCGTCGCGCCGCCTTCGCTGAACTGCGCGTACAGCTCCTCCGCCTTTTTTTTCGCGTCGGCTGCCGCCGTTTCGAGCGCCGCGTTGTAGCCTTCCTCGTCGTAATTGCCTTCCTCATCCGTGAAGCCGGCGGAGTCCGGCGTTGAGGGCGTTACGGAGAGCTCCCGGAAATTCACCGTCATATAGTCGTTGGCGGAGCGTTCCGTGAAGTACACCACGTAAAAGCCCGTATTGGTTTCCTCGTCCTCTGAAATCGGCATAGATGTCACGTCTCCCGGCTTCGCGCCGCCGGATTTCAGCCAGTCCGCCGCGGCCGCCGACAGACTGTATTCCAGATTCTCCCCGAGAGAGTTCCGCAGTGTCGAATCGTCCTCCGCGTAGGTGAAGGCGTCGTATTCCCGCGCCGCCTCGATAAATGAGCTCTCGTCCGTCACGGCCGCGGCGTAACCGTTCGCCTTGCCGCGCGCCTCGTCATAGGCCGCGCCCTCCGCCGTTTCCGCGTCCGTCTCGTAATCCGGTTCCTCGACGTTCACGACAAAGCTTCTGTATACAAACGTGTCGAGCGCGTCCTTGTTTTCCGCGTAATACTCCGCGAGACGCTCGTCGGTGTACTCAAAGCCGTCATACACGCTCTCGGAATACTTTCCCGCCATAAAGCGCATATCCGTCAGCTTGTCGTATACTTTCTCCGTCATGCCAACGCCGAACTGCTGTTTCAGATAGCCCTTGAAGCCGCCGTTTTGGGCGTAGTACATTTCGACCTGCTCCCGCTCCGACGTCCGGCTCTCCTCCAGCTCCCGCTTTTGCTCTTCCGACAGCGCGAAGCCTTTCGACAGCGCCTCCGCGCAGACGGAGCCTATCAGCCGCATTTGGTCAAACGCGCTCTCCTCAAAGAACTCCGCCCAGGTCTGCCCCGTTTCGTAATTTATCTGCCCCGCGAGGGATTTGCTCATGTCGGGCTGGGTTGACGATGAGGACGAATGTTCGCTTATCGCGCTGATGTAGAAATAATTGTACTCGGCGGGAGAGAATTTTATCCCCGCGACTTCCGCCGCCGCCACGCGGCGGCGGAGGAAGCCGGAGTTTACGACCAGCGCGGCAAGGAACAAAATCACAATGCCCGTCAGGGTCACGGCGGTGAGAGTTACTTTCTTCCTGCGCGGTTCGGCATTCCTGCCGCTGCTTCTTGCCATAGTTCAAAGTCATCCTTTTGTTTTAAGTATTTTTTCAGACGCCCCGCGCCTGCCGTGTGAGCCCATTTATAACCCTGCGTCATATAAAAAAGCAGGTGGGTTGCCTCCTCCTGATTTTCTCGCTTCCAACGTCCGCCGACGCGCTTACACGGATGCTCTCGTGAGAGCTCGTGTGCGCGCCGCGCGGGAGGCCTGCAATCCGACCGGAGAGTCCGGCATCCCTTATTATAAATGTGGGTTTAAAAAGGCCCATCACGCGCAGGGCAGGGCTTCATCGGAGTTCCCCGCGCCGGGTCGGGAACCGCCCGGTATCAAGGCTGTTCGTCCTCGTCGGCGAAAAGGCGTTCCATAAAGGCGTTGTATACGCGCTCGCGTTCCGCGCCGTCGTCTATCGTCGCGAACACCCCCTCGCCGTTTTCCTCCTCGACACGAAGCAGGACTATCCCGTAGTCGGGATCGCCCTCGTCCATATCCGCCGGCACGAACGCCATGTACTCCCCGCCGTCGAACTCCATCGTATCGAGGTGTTCCAGCGAAAATTCGCTGCCGTCGTCGTCCGTAACCGTATAGATATCGTCCCCGTATCCGCCGTCCACAGTCCGCTCCCCCCTGTCCTCAGTGATTTTAACACGCCGCGCCGAAAAAAGCAATACAGTAAGTAAACGAAAAAACCGCGAATTTCTTCAGCGGTTTTTTCTCGGCGGGAGGTCGTCGTCAGTTGCTGAAATCCTCCAGCAGTCCGGCGACATTTTCATACCCTTCCACTTCTATTCCGCGCCGGAGCAATTGCTTGTCGTACTCCCGCAGTCCGGAGATTTCTATATCCGTCTCAATCTCCGGCTCGCCGGGGCTTCCCGCGAAGGCTTTTATTCTGCCGCCGGCCTCCCGCAGGACATACGGCGCGGCGGCGCCGCCCGCGTACGCCGCGTAGGACGCAAGCGCGAGCAGCGCGAGCGCAGCCGCCAGCGCGAGCGCGCAGATATATCCCTTTTTTCCGCCCATTGCCGTCACACGTTCCTTTCCTTGCGCCGAGCGCAAAATGCAATGAAAATTTCCGTGTGGATATTGTCGCCGTTTTCCGGGCGTTTTAATCCCGCGCCTCATAAAAATTTCGGCGCGTGAACACCAAACAGCCCGCCGAGGCGGGCTGTTTGGTGTTCGGTAAAAGCTGAACGCTTATTTGCTGTGCCTGGCGACCCATTCCGCGCCGTATTTGTTCATCTCGTCCACAACGATGGCCTCGTTCTTTTCGTACAGGCAGTTGATGCTGCCGATGCACGGCAGGAAGTGTCCGCCGGGGGCGTAGGTGTCGATCGCGCGGCGCACCTCGGCGCGGATTTCCTCATCCGTCGCGTCCGGGCTGTCGATTATCGCGGATTCCAGGCCGCCCATGAGCAGCATGTTCAGACCCTTTTCGTTGAGCTGCTTCTGAATCAGAAGGATGTCGTTCGTCGGGAGCGCGCCCTGCCACATGTCGATGTTGATTTCCGCGAAATCGGCGGCGAACGGCGTTATGTAGCAGTCGCAGTGGTGCTGCACGAGTTTGCCGCGGCTGTGCGCGTACGCGTACAGCTTCTCATATCGCGGCTTCAGCATCTCGCGGAAAATCGACGGGGAGAAGAAGAGCTTTTCTTTCGCCCCGAGGTCGTCGTGGCTGTGGATTATATCGAAGTCGACATTGTCGCACAGCTGTTTCAGCACTTCAAGCTTCCAATCGAGGTAAGCGTCAAAGAATTCCTCGCACTCGTCGGGATAGAGCATGAGATCCTCCATCACGAACTCAAACGCGCGCAGGCTGTGCAGACGCTCGAACAGTCCCCGGAACGTCGGCAGCATCACAAGCTCGCCGCGCTCATGGGCGGCTTTGCACTGCGCCTGAGCGGGGCCCCAGTCGAGATCCTTCGGGATTTGCGGGAATTTGACGTAGTCGCGCCAGCGCTCCATATCCTGTATTACTTGATTGCTCGCGTCGGTCAGCGGGATGATGCCGGGATCCTCCCCGACGATATAGCGGTGCGTGACGCCCCAAAGATCCTGATACCGCTCGCCGGAGAACTGCAAGATGTCCCAGTTCGTGATGGGGTCAATCACGGCGTGGAAGAGCACTTCCGGGCCGCCGGGGCCGAACACGGCCTCCTGCGGGAAGGCGTCGAAAGCGTGCCCCATGAACTTGGGCGGCCGGTCATTGCGGAGCGCGGACATGAACAGTTCTTTCTTTGTCATTGTGAAACCTCCTGCTGATATATATTATATTGTATCGCAAGCATATCATTTTCGCGCAAGGGCTGTCAAGCGTCTTCCGCGCGCGGGCGCTTTGCCGTTGTGAACGCATTGCCGAGCATCTCCGCGGCGTAGTTCCCGAAGCCGTCGTACACCGAAATCGCGAACACGGACATTGTGCGCCCCGCCGACAGCCGCCGCGATCTGGCGGTAAGTTTTTGTCCGCGCGGAGCCTTGAGGAAAGAAATCGAACACGACTGCCCGACGGTTCCCCCGGTCTGCTCACCGCGTATAAGCGCCTGGTTGCAGTGTATGGCGAAGCACAGATCGGCAAGAGTGAATATCGCGCCTCCTTGGACGCCGCCCATCGCGTTGAGGTGTCTGTCGTCGATCCCAAGCGAGCAGATGACCTCGCTGTCCGTCACGGACTCTATGGACACGCCCGCGAGCGCGGCGAACCTGTCGTTTGAAAAGAATTCACGGACGCGATTGATGTCATACTCAAAAGCCATCTATTTGCTGTAATTCTCTCTCGAGCGGATATACAGCTCCTCGCTGAACGCGGGCGTCAGGAAGTGCGCCGCGTAGAAATTGTAAAAGCTCGGCTTGCCCTTGACGCAGACGCGGTCGGCGTACTCGCGGGCTACGCGGCGCTGCTCGCCCTCCGGGAGCTTCGCGAACGCCGCCCCGCGCTCACCGGCGGATGTGAGCGCCATTATCTCGTCCGGGATGTTCTGCGGGAATGTCGCGATTAACAGCTTGTCGCCGAAATCGTCATAGATTTTGTAGCTGTCGTTCATAAGCTGCGGCGCCCACGCGTCCCAGCCCGCCTTGATGTAATTCGGCACCTGCTTATAATTGTTCCCGCAGGAGTGCAGCTCGCAGAATTTCCCCTTGGAGTGCAGGAATTCCGTCACGCGCTTCATATAGGGCACGATCATTTCCTCCGCGACGTCCGGGGAGAAGAACGGCGCTTTCTGGCTGCCCCAGTCGTCGTGGATGAAGAACGCGTGAACCTCCGGGAACGTCGCGAGCGCCTTGTCGAATATGCGGATGTACAGATCCGTCAGTTTGTCGAAGAACTTGTGAACGTGCTCCTGCGAATCCTCGTCGAACACGGCGAGGACGGCGTTTTCAAAGTCAAGAAGGGAGATGAGGCGCTCGTACCAGCCCGTCTGGAACCACATCTGGTTGAATGCCGCGGGTTGCAGGAACGTCCCGTTGTTCCTCGCGGCGGCACCCTCCCAGTCCCATTTGTCGATGTCCGGCCACACTACCTTGTCGTACCACTCCTCTATATCCTCAAGGAACGGCTTGCCGGGGCGCACCATCGAGCCGCCCACCTGCGCGACGTATTCCCACTCTATGCCGAACATATCCGGGTTTATCGCCTTGTCCTGCGTGACGCGCGGCGGACCGCCCTCAAAACAGAACGCGCGCGCGACGTTGTCGGGCACGACGGATGGCGAAAAAATCTGCGCGTCTGTCGCCTGCATCATCTGCCACCACGGTTCTTTCCGAAACGTCGCCACACCGTGGTCGTGCTTGCTCAGCGGGTAACTCAGGGATTTCGTCGGGAATCCCCCGAAGCCGGGCGTCTCGATGTATTCCAGCTCCTTTGGGTCGAACTTGCCTACTGCCATTGCTTAATATCCTCCATTTTTTCGCCGCGCGGCGGGCGCGGCTGAATAAATTGCTGCGCGCGCTGTATCCGGGCTTTTATCGTAACACCCGCGCCCGTGTTTGTCAAGCGGCATTTCAGCGCGGAGGGTATTCGACGCCCGCCCGGCTCAGGACGGTGTTGGGACTGCAGCCCTCCGAGCGGATTCTCTTTCTCAAATTTCTGAGAAGCCCTTCCGGCAGCTCTCTCGGCGACGGGGCGCGGCGGAGTCTGCGCGCCACGGCGCATAAGCGCGAGAGCATGTCCAGCGTCTCTTCGGACAGTTTCCCCCGCATGTTCCCCGGCAGATTGGCGGCGGACGCGTTGACCGCCGCGTACCGCCTGAGGGCTTTAAGGCGCAGCCTCTCCCTGAGCGGTTCTATCCCCGCGAGCGTGAGCGCGCCCGTCCAGCTTCCGGCGCGCCTCCACAGCTCGTACGCCGCGCTGTACGGAAGTTCCGCCATCAGCGGTATCTCGCGCTTCCCGCGCAGCAATTTTATCAGTTCCGCAAGCTCCCGATCCTCCCTCGCGCCCTTCCGGATATATCTGTCCTTTTCCGCTTTGTCGAAGTAATTGAGCACCTGCTTTGCGACAGCGCTGTCCCCCATCGCGCCGCGAAACGCTTGGAGCGCCCGGTCTTTTTCGGCGTATGACGGGTAATATCCGTGGAGCTCTTTTGACAGCACGATTTTGAATATGAGCTGAGGGTATTTTAGGAGCGCTTCCTCCGCGAGGGCGGCGAGCTCGCTCTCCGGCAGGGCGGCGTCCGGGCTTTTGACGCCGCCTGTTGATTCTGCTGCCGTATGTATCACCTGCCTTTTTGACAATTATATGTCCTGCGGCAGGGAATTTCAACAGCAATTTTTTCGCCGCGCCTCTTGAGGAGCGTTTCGCGGAGGCGGGGCCGGCGCCCTCCCCCGGACAAAAAAAGCGGCTGTCCGCCGCGCCGTTTTGCGGCGCTCCCGACAGCCTTAAAGTAAGAGGATAAAAATGAAAAAGGAAAAAGAAGAGTTATAACCCCGCCGGAATCTATAATACATCCGAGATATTAAGCGATCTACACATATTTCATTTCAAAACTGTTAAGTTTAAAAATTTTTTTCTTTTTTCTGAAAAACGCGAAGTCCCGTTATTTCAGCTCCGCGATGGTCACGCCCAGATCGCCCTCCCCGTACCTGCCGGGGCGGAAGGTTTTCACGCGGGGCTCGCTCTGAAGCGCCCGCCGCACGGCGGCGCGCAGGGCGCCCGTACCTTTACCGTGGATTATCGTCACGGTCTCTAAGTTCGCGAGCCTCGCCGAATCGAGGTAACGCTCCAATACGGACACCGCTTCGTCGGACGCCATTCCGCGCAAATCCAGCTCCGCGGGAACCGCCGCGCGCAGCCCATCCGCCGCGGTTCCCGCCGGAACCGCCGCCGGTGCCGCGGCTTTCTTGCCGCTCCCGCCGACAACGCGCACCGCGTCGGGACTGACCGTTATTTTCATAGCCCCCGCCTTGAGTTCAAGCGTGCCGTCGCCGACGGCTGCGACCTCTGCCGTCGTGCCGAACGCGAGAAGGCGCACGGTGTCGCCCGCGCGCGCGCTCCCGCCGTCGCGCCCGTCTTCGCCGGATATGCCGGACGCCGAGGGCGGCTGCTCGGATTCCAACTCGTTCAGCTCGCGCAGTATATCCGGCACGGCGGCGTTTACAGCTTCCGTTTCGCCGTCCTCGCGCGCCGCGCGGCGAATCTCGCGCAACTCCTCTATTATGGCGTCCGCGTGAGCGCGCGTTTCGTCGAGCAGCCGCCGCGTCTCGCGCCGCGCTTCAAGCGCGAGTTTTTCGCGCTCGCGCTCCAGCTCCGCGCGGTACTTCTCCGCTATGCGCGCGTCGCGCTCGGCGGCGGCGCGCAGTCTGTACGCCTCGTCGCGCTCGTTTTCGGCGGAGCGGCGGGCTGTTTCAAGCTGCCCGACGGCTTCCTCAAACGAAATATTCTCCCCGGAAATGCGCTCCCGCGCGCCCTCTATGACGGCCTCCGGCAGTCCGAGTCTGCGGGAGATGGCGAACGCGTTGCTGCGTCCCGGCACGCCGATAAGCAATCTGTACGTCGGGCGCAGAGTCTCCACGTCAAACTCGCACGAGGCGTTTTCGACGCCCCGCCGCGCGAGCGCGTACGTTTTAAGCTCCGAGTAGTGCGTCGTGGCGGCGATGAGCGCGCCTCGGCGGGAGGCGTACTCTATTATCGAAATCGCGAGCGCCGCGCCCTCCACGGGGTCCGTGCCCGCGCCGAGCTCATCGAACAGCAGGAGCGAGGAACTTTCGCATTCCTCAAGGATTTTCACGATATTCGTCATATGGGACGAGAACGTTGAAAGCGACTGCTCTATGGATTGCTCGTCGCCTATATCCGCGAGGATTTTTTCGAAAACGGGCATACGGCTGTCGCTTTCCGCCGGTATGTGAAGCCCGCACTGCGCCATGGCGCAGAACAGCCCGAGCGTTTTAAGCGCGACGGTCTTGCCGCCCGTATTCGGGCCGGTGATAATGAGCGTATTGAATTCCCCGCCGAGCTTCAAGTCCGTCGGCACGGCCGCCGCGGGGTCGAGCAGCGGGTGGCGGCACCGGCGCAAGACAAGCGCGCCGTCCTCCGCGAGCTCCGGCTCGTGCGCGTTCAGCTTCTGAGAGAGCTTGGCCTTCGCGAATATGAGGTCAAGTTCCGCGAGAATCAGAAAATCGGAGATAATATCGTCTCCGAATGACGCGACCTCGGCGGAGAGCGCCATCAAAATCCGCTCTATCTCCTGCTTTTCTTTCGCCATAAGCTCGCGTATTTCGTTGTTTATCTGCACCACGCCCATCGGCTCCACGAAAAGCGTCGCGCCGGAGGCGGATATCTCGTGCACCAGCCCCGGCACGCTCGACTTGTGATCCGCCCTGACGGGCACGACGTATCGGTCGTTTTTGACGGTGATTATGGGTTCCTGCAGGGCTTTCCGGTAGGCGGGGGATGAGATGATTTTATTCAGCGCGGAGCGTATGCGTTCCCCGGCGGCGCGCATACGTCTCCGTATGCCGGAAAGCTCCGCGCTCGCCGAGTCCGCTATTTCGTCCTCGCCCGTGACGGAGGAAGATATTTTGTTTTCGAGGTATTTATTCGTCCTCAGCGCGTAAAACAGTCCGTCCACCGCCGTTTTTTCGACGGAGCCGCCGGAGTACGCGGCGCAGTCCGCCGCCGCGCGCAACAGCGCCGCTATCTCCATCAGCTCCGTCGTGTTCAGCATACCGCCTATATCGGCGCGGCGCACAGGCGCGCGTATGTCCCGCACGCCGGCAAAGCCCGGCGCGCCCTTTGAGAGCATCATGACTCGCGCCGCTGACGTTTCCGCCAGAAGCGCCCTCGCCTCGCTGATGTCCGTTTTGGGGCAAAGCGCGGCGGCGGCTTCCTTCGCCGGCTGAGACACGGCGCAGTCCGCCAGCATTTTCAGCACGGCGGGCAGTTCCAGCGTCCTCAGCGATTTTTCAAAAAGCGTCATTTCACGTTCCTTTGACTGAGTGGTAGTAATCGAGCGCGCCGAAGCGGCGGTCAAGCTGGGAGAGGGCGTAATCCTCACTGACGCGCGCAAGCTCCTCCGGCGTTTCCAGCTCGAATGAGTACAGCTTCTTAGGGTTGCAGGAAACGATATACCGCAACGCCCGGAGCGTATCCTCCCCGGCGTCACGGGCGAAGCCGGCGCCCGATATTCCGCCCTCCCCGAACTCCGGCGAGTATCCGGCAAGGCACATCAGGCGCGTCTCGAACGCCGGTTTGACGAGCTCCTCCGGGCGGTTCCCGGCGGCGAGCGCGTACAGCGCGTTCAGCCCGAGGGCAAGCATGTCCGGCGTCTGGCTGTCTTCGTCGGAAACGGCTTCGAGCAGCTCCGCGAAGTACGCGCCCAGCGCCAGGCGCGGCAGATGGAGCGCCAGCCCCTCGAACCGCTCTATGGCCCGCGCTTCCGTCAGCGTCCAGCGGTCGCGCGCGCCATAGAGCGTCATCTCTGAGAACGCAAGCGGTTGCACGGACGCCATGACGCGGCTGTTTTTCCGCATCGCCCCGCGCGCCGCGACGGTGAGCTTTCCGCTGTCAGAGGTCAGCACGGTCAGTACGCGGGAGGATTCCTTGTACGCGGAGGAGCGCAGGACAAGCGCCTTCGTGGTGATATACATAAGGGCCGCCGCCTTACATATTTTCGGAATACCCGAGCCCGCGAAGCTGCGATTCGCTGTCCCGCCAGCCCTCCCGGACCTTGACCCAGGTCGTGAGGAACACACGCGCACCCATAAATCGCTCTATATCGAGCCGCGCGAGCTGTCCGATTTTTTTCAGCATCGCGCCGTTTTTGCCGATGATCATACCCTTGTGGCTCGCCTTTTCGCAGTAAATCTCCGCGTCCACGTCTATTACGGGATCGTCGGCGGAACCGCGCTCGGAGAATTTCGTAATCTCCACGGCGGCGCCGTGCGGGACTTCTCGGCGCAGACACAGCAAGAGCTTTTCGCGCACGAGTTCCGATATGATTTGCTTTTCGGGCTGATCCGTCACGACGCCGTCCGGAAACAGCGCCGGCCCGTCGGACGCGAATTTTTTCAGCTCCCCGACCAGCGCGCCGAGGCCGTCCCCCGTCTTCGCGGATACCGGCACGGCGGCGGCGAAAGGATGCGCTTCGGAGTACGCGGCGATGACGCGCAGAAGCTCTTCCTTTTTCACCGTATCAAGCTTGTTTATTACGAGCACGGCGGGAGTGCCCGTCTCCCGCAGCCGTTCCATCAGAAACGTCTCCGGTGTCCCCGCGGCCGCTATAGGCTCGACGAGCAGCATGGCGGCGTCCGCGTCCGCGACGCCGCCTCGCGCGGCTCCCGCCATATACTCCCCGAGCTTCGTGCGCGGCTTGTGGATGCCGGGCGTATCTATCAGGACGAGTTGCGTCCCCTCTGAGTTCACAACGCCGAAGATGCGGTTCCGCGTCGTCTGGGGCTTGTCCGACACGATGGCGATTTTCTCGCCCGTCAGCGCGTTTATGAGCGTGGATTTCCCGACGTTCGGGCGCCCCGCGATTGCTATCATCGCGTTTTTTGAGGGATGGCTCATTTATATCGGGGCTATGAAGCCGCAGAGCTCCAATACCTCGCGCTCGCGGGCGCGCATTATATCCTCGCCCTCTTCCGGGTGGTCGTAGCCGAGCAGGTGCAGGACGGAGTGAATGACGAGGTACGTCGCCTCGCGCTCCGGGGAGTGCCCGAGCTCCGCCGCCTGCGCATTTACGCGCTCCGCCGACAGCACGATGTCGCCGAGCGGCAGAAGCCCGGTGGCGGCGTCCGTCTCGCCGTCCGACGCGTCAAACGCCCCGGGCTTGAATTTGAAGCTCGGAAAGCTCAAAATGTCCGTCGCCTCGTCTATCCCCCTGAATTCGCGGTTTATCGCCCGGATTCCGGCGTCGTCCGTGACAAGAACGCTCACCTCGCATTCGGCGTCCACCCCCTCGCAGGCCAGCGTGGCTTTTATGACGCGCCGCACCATTATCGCGCTTACGCGCGGGATCTTTTCCGGAACTTTGTTTTTTACGTAAATTTTGTGCTTCATTTGTTTGCCCATGCCTTTCGTTTAGGCGCGGGTATGCCCTGCGCCGGTTTGCCCGTGCCGCCGCGTTTTTCATACGCTTCGATTATCCTTTGCACCAGCACGTGGCGGACGGCGTCTGCCGCCGTGAGGCGGCAGACAGCGACATCCTGCATACCGTCGAGCACGCGCATGGCTTCCCTCAAGCCGGAGGTCTTGTCCGGCGGCAGGTCTATCTGCGTGATGTCCCCCGTTATGACCATCCTCGACCCGAAGCCGAGGCGCGTCAGGAACATCTTCATCTGCTCCTTCGACGTGTTCTGAGCCTCGTCTAGGATGATGAAAGAGTCGTCGAGCGTCCGCCCGCGCATATACGCCAGGGGGGCGACCTCTATGCTCCCGCGCTCTAAGTATTTGTTGTACGTCTCCGCGCCGAACATCTCAAACAGCGCGTCGTACAGCGGGCGCAGATAGGGATCGACCTTGCTCTGCATATCGCCGGGCAGGAATCCGAGCCTCTCGCCCGCCTCCACGGCGGGGCGCGTCAGGATGATCCTGTTCACGGCTTTGTCGCGGAACGCCTCCACGGCGGCGGCGACGGCGAGATACGTTTTGCCCGTTCCGGCGGGGCCGACGCCGAGCGTTATCGTGTTTTTCTTTATCGCCTCCGCGTAGGCTTTCTGGCCGAGCGTTTTCGCCTTCACCGGCTTGCCCTTCGCCGTGACGCAGACCACATCGCCCAGAAGCTCGCCTATCTTTCCGTCCTGCCCGTTTTTCACGAGGCTGAGGATATACCGCACACTGCGGGAGTCGATGACCTCTCCCTTTGACGCGAGCGTCAGCAGTCCGTTTATCGCGCGCTCCGCCTCCGATACGTTTTCAGCGTCGCCGGACACCGCGAGTTCCGAGTTGCGGTCTGTTATGCGCACGCCGAGTTCCGCCTCTATGAGGCGGAGATTTTCGTCGAAGGAGCCGAAAACGCTGATGATGTTCTCCAGCCTGTCTACGCTCATTGTGATTTCGGACATTGGCATCATCCTTAAAAAGTTTTGCGGAAAAGCCTACCGCATACCCGCCCGCTCCCGTTCCTCGTCCGTGAAGCCGCGCGACTCGGCGATTTGCTCGCGGCACTCGGCGCGCAGAGTGACGGTCACAACGCCGCCCTCCTCCCGCGTTTCCCACGACGCGGCGAGTACGCCGCCCGAGCCGACGGCATCGCGCAGGCGCTCCGCCAGACCCCTTTTGAGTATCGTCTCCGCGCGCTTCGCGTCCTGCTTCGCCGCCAAAGGCTCGTAGCGGGAATAGCTCTCCGTGACGAGGGACAGGGGCAAAACAACCCCTCCGGGGAGCGCGAAACCTTGTCTGTCCGTCATTTTATCACAAACAGCCCACGGAATTCTACTGTTAAAATATAAATTTATCTTTTTTCCCGCGATAATTATCGCGCGGCGGCGCTTTTTTTCCCCCGTATAGCGTTTTACGACGGTTTCGGACGGCATTTGCGCGGACATCTCGTACCACGTCCGCGCCTCTATCTCCGCCAGGGCATGCGCGGCGCGGCTGCCGGAGGCTCGGCCGGGGAGGATGCCCGTCACAAGCAGATCTCCCTTTTCCGCCGTGTCCCCCGGCTTCACGAGCGCCATGCCCTCCAGGACGCTGATTTTCGTGATCAGCCCGGACTTTGACGCTATGACCATGGCGGGGGTGTCCCCGTATACGATTTCAGGTTTGGGGATGCGCTCCCGCACGAGTACGTCGGCGCGGGAGCCGCGAATGTTGACGGCGAACCACGAAAGTTCCGGTATTTTCAGTATGAGCTTGTCTGCGAGCTCCTCGGACTTGACGCCCGGCCCGAACGAGCCGTAAGAGAATCCGAGCGTTTTCAGCTCTTCGAGTATCGTCCGCGCCGGTACGCGCTCGTTCCCCGCCACACGTATGTCCCAGACGAAAAGCGACAGCGCGCGCGTCAGGAGCGCGCACATCGCGAGGCCCGCGACGAGTACGTATCGCCGCCGCAGACGCCGTATGGCGGGGGGCGCGCCGCGCCGGGCGACGCGCCTTAACTCAAAGCCCCGCTCAATTGACAGGGAGCGCAGGCGGCGGAAGCCTTCTATGCGCATATACGCGCGCATTTCCGCGGCGGCGCTTCCGGGCACCCCCGCGCCGCCGCCCGCCGTCCCGGTCTCGCTCCGCTCTATGCCCCACAGTTCAATGCCGTTCGCCGCGCAAAGATTCAAAAACCTCTCCGGGTACCGGCAGACGATTTCAACGCGCGCGATACCGCGCAGCAGATTCAACGCCCGCTGCATAAAAACGCCCCCTTACGAAAACTCCAGCCTGTGAATGTCGCCCGTTATCAGAAGCTCCTCCGCGCTCATCGAGCATATCCGCAGGGACGCGCCGAGGATGCCGAGAATTTGCCTCCCGCAGTTCACGGAGATAAATCCCTCGCCGTATTCCAGTATGCCGCGGTGCCGCTCTATATGCAGACGCCGTGAGCCGAGCAGCGTCAGCCGCGCGGCCCCCGGCAGCACGGGTATATCAAAACGCTCGGCGGCGCGCTCCGCCGCCCTCATTGCTGCGCCCACAAAATCACCTCGGGGATAAATTTATGCGCCGGGAGGAAAAAATCAGAACAGCCGGGCATAGAAATTAAAACGGGTGATGTGTTTATGGCGCCGGCGTCGCGCAGAAAAAAAATAACGGACGCGCTCATTACAGCGGCGCTCGCGGCGGCGGCGGGCGCGCTCTGCGCGTATCCGGCGGAATCCGTGGACGCCGCGCGCGGGGGGCTCGCGCTCTGCGCGAATGTGATCGTGCCGTCGCTGTTCCCGTTTTTCGTGCTGTCGTCCCTCGTCGTGGAGACGGGCGTCACGCGCTTTCTGTCCCGCGCGGCGGAGAGGGTGATGAGGCCGCTGTTCGGCGTTGGCGGGGGGTGCGCGGCGGCGTTCGCGCTCGGCTTTGTCGGGGGCTATCCCGTCGGCGCGAAAACGGTGATTTCCCTGTACGAGGGCGGGGAATGCACGAAAACGGAGGCCGAGCGCCTGCTGTCGTTCTGCAGCAACTCCGGTCCGGCGTTCATATTCGGCGTCGTCGGCGCGGGCGTGTTCGCGAGCGGGAGGATAGGGCTTCTGCTGTACCTCGCGCACACGGCGGCGTCCGTGCTCGTCGGGATCATATTCCGCGGGTGGGGCGGGAAAAGCGGGCTCGGCGCCGCCCGCCCGGCGCCGCCGCGAAAGAAAAAAACGTTTTCGGCGGCGTTCGCGGAGGCCGTGCGCTCGTCGTTCCTGTCTACGCTGAATATCTGCGGCTTCGTGATTTTTTTCACGGTTTTCATCCGCCTGCTGTTTCTGTCCGGCGCGCTGCCGGCGATCTCCGGGCTGATAGGGCGGCTGTTCGCCCCGCTCGGGCTGGGCGCGGGTCCGGCGGAGAGCCTGCTGACGGGCGTAATCGAGATTTCCTCCGGCGTTTGGACGCTGAAAGGCGCGGCGGGGCATCTCACGGGCTCCGTCGCGATGGCGGCGTTTATGCTCGGCTGGGCGGGGCTGTCCGTACATTCGCAGGTTCTGTCGTTCATTGGCGAAAGCGGGCTGTCCGCCGGGACGTATATATTGGGAAAGCTTTTGCAGGGCGTCATCTCCGCCGCGCTGATATTCGTGACGGCGCGTTTTATAAATCTGTCCGTGCCGGCGGCGGTCGTCCTCGCCGGGCAGGTGGATGTCTATTCCGGGATTACGTTCGGCAGGGCGCTCGCGGCGTCCTCCATAGGCGCGGCGGTGACACTCGGGCTTTTCGCGCTTCTGGCGTGGTGGGTTGACAGGCGGTGGTGACGCGGCTTATCTGAACACCCTCATATCCTCGTCGTAAATCTCCGCCCGCCGCCACTCGGCGAAGTCCGGCGCAAAACCGGCCGCGCCCGCCGCCGCCGCTATCGCGTCCGGGTTGAGCGTCGGGTTCTGCGCCGATATTACGGCGCGCGCGGCGATTACGCCGCCTCCGGCGTCCGTGAACGCCGCGCCGCGTATGCGCGGCGCTATATCCGTTTCCTGCTCTCCCCGCTTTGTTTTCAGGCGTATCACGAGGCTTCCGGAAGCGAAAAAGACGCCGAGCGCCTCTGAGGCTCCGTCCGGGATGCCCCCGTCGTAATACAGCCGCCCTTCGACCTCCAGCCAGCGGAGCAGTCCGGGCTTGCGTCCGGCCTCATACAGCTCCCCGGCGGATATGCCCTCCGGCAAGGCGGCGTTCAGCCTCCTCAGCGCGTCGGGCGGCATCTCCCCCGCCGTCTCGAAGTCCAAAAGCTCGCACACGCTCTCCTGCCCGACGGAGAGCGGCAGGGCAAAGCTCATCAGCGGGTGAGGGTTGAAGCCCTCGGAGCAGCGCAGGGGTATCTCAGCGCGCGCGAACGCCCGCCGCGCCGTTCTCATAAAATCGAGGTGCGATATATATTTCGCCGCGCCGAGCTTGCTCATCAGAAGCCGCGATTTACCCATATAATCCCCCCTCATAGCACACCCCTTCACCGCACAGCTCCCGCGCGCCGCACCCGGAGCACTTCGTCCGGCAGTCGGGCGTAGTCTCCCCGCGCTTCGCCGCTTCGTTCTCCGATATGAGAAACGACTCGTCCACGCCGGAGGATACGACGCTCCACGGCAAAATCTCAGAGTACGCCCGCTCGCGGCAGGCATAAAAATCCGGGTCGAGACCATATTCCTCAAACGACGCGAGCCAGCGGCCGATATTAAAATATTCGCCCCACGCGTCAAGCCTCCCCCCGCGCCTGTGCGCCGCCTCCAAGACGGCGCCGAGCCGCCTGTCCCCGCGCGCCAAGGCGGCCTCTATGAAGCTCGTGTCCGCGTCGTGCCACGAGTACGTCACGGATTTTGCCCGCATATTCTCCCGCAGGAGGCTCACGCGCCGCGAATACTCCTCGCGGGGGACCTGCGCCGACCACTGGAACGCCGTGTGCGGCTTTGGGACGAAGCAGGACGTCGATACGGCTATCCTCACGCCCCTGTTCTTGTTTTTCGCGTGCGCCCTCCACGTGTGCAGCACGCGGTTGCTCAGCTCCGCGATCGCGAGCACGTCCTCGTCCGTCTCTCCGGGCAGACCGAGCATAAAGTACAGCTTCACGCTGCTCCAGCCACCCTCGAAGGCTATGCGGCACGTGTTCAAAAGCTCTTCCTCCGTGACGTTCTTGTTGATGATGTCACGCAGACGGCGGCTTCCCGCCTCCGGCGCGAACGTCAGCCCGGATTTGCGCACGCGCTGGACGCGGCTCATCAGCTCCATCGAAAAGTTGTCGGCGCGCAGGGACGGGAGCGACAGCGATATATTCCTCGGCTCGCAGTATTCCAGAAGCCTGTCGCAAACCTCTAACAGGCGCGAGTGGTCGCTGGTGGAAAGAGAGAGCAGCGTGAGCTCGTCATATCCCGACGCTTTCAGCGCGCTTATCCCGCTCTCCGCGAGCTTTTCCGGCTCGCGCTCCCGCGCCGGGCGGTAAATATACCCCGCCTGGCAGAAACGGCAGCCGCGTATACAGCCGCGAAGCAGTTCTATCGCCGCCCTGTCGTGCACGATCTCCGTAGAGGGCACGACGGCGCCGGACGGCGCGGCGGACGAAACGAAACCGGCGGCGACTCGCTTGACGACGGGCAGCGGCGCGCCCTCACGCGGCGTTATCCCCGCGACGGTCCCGTCCGCGTTATAGCTCACGCCGTACAGCGACGGCACATAAACGCCGCGCAGTCCCGCCGCCCGACGCAGAAACTCCGGCTTCGTCAGCCTGTCCGCCTTCGCCGCGCGCAGAAGCTCATACAGCTCGCAGTTCAGCTCCTCCCCCTCGCCGATCAGGAACAGGTCGAAAAAATCCGCCATGGGCTCCGGATTGAAACAGCACGCGCCCCCGGCAATGACAAGCGGCGTAAGGTTTTCGCGTTCCGCCGACCGCAGCGGCAGCCCGGCAAGCGACAGCATATTCAGCGCCGCCGTGTACGCCATTTCGTACCCGAGCGAGAACGCCGCTATGTCAAAATCCCGCACATCGTCCCCGGATTCCAGCGCGAAAAGCGGAATCCCCGCCGCGCGCATTTCCGCGTCCATGTCGCCCCACGGGGCGAAAACGCGTTCGCACCACACCCTTTCAATCCTGTTCGCCGCGTCGTAAAGCACCCTCATTCCGAGGTTCGACATCCCGATTTCATACGTGTCCGGAAAACACAGCGCCACGCGCAGATCTATATCCGCCTTGTTTTTTACAATTCGGTTGAACTCCCCCCCGGCGTACCGCGCCGGTTTCTCTACGCGCCGGAGCGCGCGCTTGAGTTTCTCGTTCACTTTTATATCGTCTCCCGCCTCCGGCTCACCACGACCGCGTGTATTTCGCGCCGTCCAGCGCTCGCGCGCTGTCCCACACGTCCGCCGCGTCATAGAACTTCATATACCGCTCCCGCTCGTTCCGGAGCGTCAGACCGTCGGCGTGCATCCTGTCGCAGATGACGGCTGAAATGTCGCTTTTTATCTTGGAGTACGATTCGACGCCCACCGAGGCGAACACCCGGAAGCCGAGGCTGTGGTAATACCTGAACGCCTCTCCCGTCTTTGTCACGTCCCCTCCGTCAAGGCGCGAGCCGAACGGGTAAACCATCAGCTTCGTCGGGCCGATGAGCGATCCGACCTCCGCCATCCAGCGGTCGGCGTCGTTTTTCGCCTTCGCGAACGACGCCGTATTCAGGTTGATATGCCCCCAGCTGTGGGACGCGAAATACCAGCCGGTTTCTTTCAGCCGCTCGACTATCGGGCGCACGCGGGCTATTTCTTTCTGCCGCCTCTCCTCAAATTCCGGAGAGGAATCCCCCGAGTCGGTCTGCGTGCGATAGCCTAATATCCCGTTGTAGCCCGTAAGGCAGATGAGCCCCTTCGCGCCGCCGAGCGAAAAATCGGGATGCTCCTTTATGAACTTGTCGAGAAGCGTCACGCAGTCGAGATCCTGCGACACGACGGAATTCCCCGCGGGATCCTTCCCGTAGCTCCAAAGCTCCCCGTCGCGCCCCAGAATGAGCCTGTAAGGGAAGCCGTTGCCCATCATATACTCGTAATAGCTTATATCGTCATAGGACAGTATTATCGGCTTTTTCCCTTCCGGGAGCATGAGCGTCTCGCGCTTCATATACGGCTCGCCCTTCTCGTCCGTGTACTCGTTCCAGACGTCGTTCATATTCACGATTATGTAGTTCTTGTCGTACAGGCTTTGCAGTATCTTCTTGTACTCAGAGACCGTCACCATATACTTGTCGAAGCCCTCCTGCTGGGCATCCCCGTCGAAGGCCTCTTCCGTGTACGCGATGGGCGTGTGGAAGAAAAGGTGCTCGACTATGCCGTCGTAGGGCACAAGCTTCACCTCCGGCGCGAGGGCCTCCGTCTCTTCCGGCGGCTCTATGACGTGCACCGTGCCTTCCGGCGTCGCCTCCGGAGATACAGCGGCGTCCGCCGTCTCCCGCAGCGGCCGGACGGCGGCCGCGTCTTTGCCCCCGGGGGAACACGACGCGAGCGCGGCGGCCGCCGCGAGCAGCAGCGCGAGCGCTGATTTTTTCATATCGACCATTTTTATTTACCCTCGGCAAAAAAATTTCCGTTATTCAGTATATCACACAATTACGAGGTTGACAATCGCCGATCCTTAGTGTAAAATCCAACATAGCGAGAGGCGATACTTCAAAAAAATACAGACAAATCAAACAGGAGGTTATTCAAATGTCAATCCCATTCGACCCCAAGGAAATCAGCGAGGCCACGACCATCCCGGGCTTCGGCTCGGGCAGCCCGACCGTCATCTTCAAGTACCCCGTCCCCCCGCGCGAGGGATACAACGCCGTCTACAAAGGGAAGCCCGTCTGGCAGGTGACGGGCGCGGAGCAGGCTATGTTCTCCCCCAAGGTGAACCCCGACAATATTGCCCGCGCTTTCGTTTTCGACGCGAGCGGCTTCCCGATGGGCTCCGGCGGCGGTCCCGATATGTTCGGCATAGAGTGGGAGTACGTCCCGCAGGTCGGCGGGAGCATGGTGCGCCCCGGCAAGCCGTTCATAGAGGACGCCAATGAAATCGCGGACAAAGTCGTCTGGCCGGACATCGGCAAGTGGGAGTGGGAGGAATCCGCCCGCGCCAACGCGAAATTCTCCGACGGCACGCGCTCCGTCGTGTGCTGGTTCCTCAACGGCTGGTACGAGCGGCTCATATCCTTCATGGACTTCGAGGGCGCGATCATGGCCGTTTTCGACGAGGATCAAAAGGACGCCGTCAAGGACTTCTTCGGCAAGCTATCCGATCTGTACATAAAAATCTTTGACAAATATCTGGAGCATTTCCCGTTCATAGACGGCTTCTGCATCCACGACGACTGGGGCAGCCAGAAGGAGACGTTCTTCTCCCCCGCCGTCGCGTCTGAGATGATCGTGCCGTATATGCGCCGCGTCACGGACTATCTGCACTCACGCGGGAAGTACTGCGACCTGCACTCCTGCGGTCAGGCCTACAAGCAGATCCCGAATTTCATAGCCGGCGGCTGGGATTCCTGGAGCGGGCAGAACATGAACGACACGCATAAAATCTATGAGGAATACGGCGATAAAATTCTCATCGGCGTGACGCCGGAGATTTTCGACCCCGCGGCGCTGACGGAGGACGAGCAGCGCGGCAAGGCTCGGGAGTACGCCGAAAAATTCTGCCGCGCCGACAAACCCTCTATTTTCAACTACTACGGCGCCGCCGTGCAGACAAGGGCGTACAGCGAGGAGCTGTATAAGCAGTCGAGAATAAATTACTCGAAGTAACCAAAACGGTTCCATCGCGCGGCTTAGCGCAGACTGTTCCGAGGATCAGAGGACAACCCCCGTCACAGTCCCCACATGTACCCGAGATTCCACACCGTCGTGATGAACGCCGGGTTCGCGGGGTCGTCCTCGATCTTCCGGCGCAGACGCCTGATGTTCACCTCCGCGATCTTGTCTTCGTCGCGGTACTCGCGTCCCCACACGGCGCCGAGTATTTCCCCGCGCGTTAACACCTTCCCCGGATTGTCCATGAACATCTTCACAAGCAGATACTCCACCTGCGTGAGCTTGATCCGCTCCCCGCTTTTTTCGAGCGTGCGGTTGCGCGTGTTGAGCCGGAACGGCCCCTGCACCACCTCCCCCGGGTCCTGCGGGGCGCCGCCCGCCGTGCGGCGGTACAGCGCGTCCACGCGCGCCATGAACTCCGACAGCACAAGGGGCTTTGTCACATAGTCGTCCGCGCCCGTCATAAGCCCCGTGACCTTGTCCATCTCCTGCGTCCGCGCGGAGAGTATGATTATCCCGATTTGCGGGTCGTTCGCGCGTATCTTGCGGCAGATTTCAAAGCCGTCGGCGTCCGGCAGCATGATGTCGAGCAGCGCCAGTTTTATGTCAGGATGCCGCCGCAGCTGCTCAAAGGCCTCCTCCCCCGTACCCGCCTCAATGGGCTCGTATCCGCCGCGCTTCAGGTTCATTACCACAAAGCCGCGTATGCTCGTCTCGTCCTCGAGCACAAGTATCTTCTTTGACAAAATACGCACACCTCGCAATTCGTTATGCTCCCATGAGCCAGTCTGAATATATCCTGTTGAAACTCTTCTTCACTATGTCCTCGTCCGGCGCCCAGGGGTACGCCATGCCCTCCCCGTAAAGCTCCGCGGCATAGATTTTATCCCCTTCCTCAAGCAGACGGAAGCGCCCCGCCAACCGCGCGCGCTCCTCCCTGTTCTCGCCGGAGAGCGTGTATACCTTCATGAAGTCATGCGCCGCGCCGTCCCCGCCCTCCCCGACAAAAGAGAACACGAGCGCGCGCTCGCCGTACAGGGAATCCGCGCGGCGCACCGTGAGCCGCCCGCGCCATTCCTCCGGCAGGGAGAGATACCAGCCGTCCGAATAGTTGTGGTACGTGCTCATCGCCACGCGCCGCGAACCGTCGGAGGAGTACGAGCGCCAGTCTATATAATAGTATACCGTGTCGGACTGCTGCGGCAGCGGTATGGGGTGCGGCATTTCTATGACTCCGTCGCGGTCAATATCCGTAGAATAGACCGTGAGCGTCCTGGGCGCGGCGTTCTCCTCGGCGCTCGCGCGGGCAATGTTGACGAGCGCGCCGTCCACGCGGCAGAATATGTCCGTGACTATCCCGCCGCCCGCAGCCTTCCCGTCGATGACAACGGCGGGCGCGCCGTCGAACAGCTTCCCCGTCTGCGCGCGGGATACCGCCTCCACCCCGTCGGACAAATGCGCGGAGGCGCCGACTATCTCGCCGTCCGCCATAAGGGAGAACACCTCCAGCTCACCCGGCGTGTCCGCCGTGCCGAGCCGCACGACGGACACATCCGGCGCGCCGTCCCCCGTGATGTCGGAAACGAGAAGCGTCGTGTAGTCCGCCTCCGCAACTTTCACGTGCTGGAAGCCGCGCTCTAAGTACAGCGCCATATTTTTCAGCGCCGCGCCCATCTGCCAGCCCACAACGAGCTCCAGGATCCCGTCGCCGTCCATATCCGTGTAGCGTATGCTTTCGATCCCGGCGCCGACGCCCTCTATTATGTCGGCCGTGACATAGTCGTCGCCGTCGGATTTGAATATATATATTTTCAGCGGGTAATCCTCGCTGCGCGCCGCGAAAAACGCGATCGCCTCCTTCACCCCGTCGCCGTCGATATCCTCGAGCTGCACGGACTGCCTGTTCTCCCCGCTCGTCGGCGGCGAATATTCCGCGCCGGAGGCGAGCACGAGGTCAATCCTCTTCTGCAGTTTGAAATATTCCTCAGAGGCGCGCGGCAGACGGTAGAGCTCGTCCGCCGAGGTTTTGAAGCACCCCGAAAGCGCGAGCAGGGCGGCGAGCGCGGCCATATATTTTATCGTAATGCCGTTCCTTTTCACCGGCGCCCCTCCGTTCCGAAATTACCTTTACATTCCGCGTCCGCTGTGTTATTATATACATTGTCCGGTATGTTTATTTTATGATAGCATATTTCGTTCAACCGCGCAAGAGAAATTATGACCGCCGGCGGCCGCCGCGGTTGTAAAATAGTCCTCTCTTTTTGTACTTTCGGACTGAAATCGCGAAAACCCTTTGACTTTTCCGCGCGCATTTTTAATAATACAGCGTGAGGTGAAGTCGCACAAGAGTCCCCGGCACGGCGAAGCGCACAGGGCGCCGGCGTTTATTAAACCGCGCGTGAAGCGCGATATTTGAAAGGAGCATTTCCAAGCAATGAGCAAACTCACAGAAATTATGAACAAGCGCATGGCCTTTTCTTTCGAGCTGTTTCCGCCCAAGACGGACGACGGCTTGAAAAAGCTGATCGGAGACGGCGGCGTCCTCGACCGGCTCGCCGGACTCTATCCGGACTACATCTCCGTCACGTACGGCGCGGGCGGCGGCAACATCGGCGCGAACCTTGAGGTTCTGAAAGCCATAAGCAGCCGCAAGCAGGGCATCGTCCCCATCACGCACTTCACCTGCATCGGCGGGACGAAGGACGACCTCCGCCAAAAACTGCAAAGCTATCTCGACAACGGCATAAACCACATCCTCGCCCTGCGCGGCGACCTGCCGTTCGGCTGGACGGGCACGGGCGGCGACCTGCGCTACGCCACGGAACTCGTCGCGTTCATCCGGAAGGAATTCGGCGACAAGTTCACGATTGCCGTCGCGGGCTCCCCGGAGGGACACATCTCCTGCCGCAGCATAGATGCGGACATTTCGTATCTGAAGCAGAAGCAGGACAACGGCGCGGACTTCATAATGACGCAGCTCTGCTGGGACATGGACCAGTTCCGCTGGTGGATAGACGCCATACGCGCCGCGGGCGTCACGCTCCCCGTGGACGTTGGCATAATGCCCGTGCTTGACGCGAAAGCGACAATGAACATGGCGCTCTCGCGCAACGGCTGCGTGCTGCCTCGCAAGCTCGCGGAGATCATCTCGAAGAATTGGATATTCCCCGATCCGTTCACCGCCGACGCGGAGGCGAAGGACAAAAAGTCCGACGCCGCTTACGACGAGAAGAAGGCGAGCTTCAAGGAGGCGGGGATAGAGTACACGGTCGGGCTGATCGACGAGTACCGCGTCGCCGGCATCGACGGCATACATCTGTACGCGCTGAACAAATACGACGACGTGGCCAGGATTATAAGCGAAGCGGGACTGATTGACAGAGTATAAAACATCACAATATAAAACTTTAGGAGATAGTAAAAGTGGCGGAAATTAAATCGGACATACAAATCGCGCAGGAAAAAGCGGGCGATATGAGGCACATCACGGATATCGCCAAAACGGCGGACATCGACCCCCGGTATGTGGAGCAGTACGGCAGCTACAAGGCGAAAATCGATTACAACATACTGAACGACCTGAAGGACAAGCCCGACGGTAAGCTGATTCTCGTCACCGCCATAACGCCCACCCCGGCGGGAGAGGGCAAGACGACAACGACCGTCGGCCTCGGCGACGGGCTTCGGAAAATCGGCAAGCGGTCCGTAATCGCCCTGCGCGAGCCGAGCCTCGGCCCCGTGTTCGGCGTAAAGGGCGGCGCGGCGGGCGGCGGCTATGCCCAGGTAGTGCCGATGGAAGACATTAATCTGCACTTCACGGGCGACTTCCACGCCATCGGCGCGGCGAACAACCTTCTCGCCGCCATGATCGACAACCACATCTGGCACGGCAACGCCCTCGGCATCGACCCGCGCAAGATAACCTGGCGGCGGTGCGTCGATATGAACGACCGCCAGCTCCGCAATATCGTGGACGGCCTCGGCGGCAAGGCCAACGGCTCCCCGCGCGAGGACGGGTACGACATAACCGTCGCTTCTGAGATTATGGCGGTGCTCTGCCTGTCCAAGGACGTAACCGACCTGAAAGAGCGCCTGTCGCGCATAATCGTCGGCTACACGTATGACGACGCGGACAAGAACCAAAAGCCCGTCACGGCAGGGGACATCAAGGCGCAGGGCGCCATGGCCGCCCTGCTGAAGGACGCGCTGAAACCGAACCTCGTCCAGACGCTGGAAAACACGCCGGCGTTCGTCCACGGCGGCCCGTTCGCGAACATCGCCCACGGCTGCAACTCCGTGACGGCGACGCGCATAGCCCTGAAACTCGGGGAGTACACAGTCACGGAAGCCGGCTTCGGCGCCGACCTCGGCGCGGAGAAGTTCCTCGACATAAAATGTCGCATGGCGGGGCTCAAGCCCGACGCCGTCGTCATCGTCGCGACCGTGCGCGCGCTTAAAATGCACGGCGGCGTGCCGAAAAACGAGCTGGGAAACGGGGAAAACCTCGAGGCGCTGAAAAACGGTCTGCCGAACCTGTTGCAGCACGTCGAGAACATCACGCAAGTCTATAAGCTGCCCGCCGTCGTCGCGATCAACGCGTTCCCGACGGATACGAAGGCGGAACTCGCCCTTGTGGAGTCCGAATGCAAGAAGCTCGGCGTGAACGTCGCGCTCAGCGAGGTCTGGGCGAAGGGCGGAGAGGGCGGCGTCGCGCTCGCGAAAGAGGTCGTTCGCCTCGCCGAGTCCGGCGCCGCGAAGAGCTTCGCGTACAGCTACGACGAAAACGCTTCCATCATGGAAAAGCTTGAAGCCATCGCGAAAAAAATATACCGCGCCGACGCCGTGGAGCTCATCGGCAGCGCCGTAAAGCAGATAAAGGAGCTTGAAGCCCTCGGCTTCTCCAAGGCGCCCATCTGCATGGCGAAAACACAGTACAGCTTCACCGACGACGCGGCGAAGCTCGGCGCCCCGCGCGGCTTCAAGGTCACGGTGCGCAACCTGAAAATTTCCGCCGGGGCGGGCTTCATCGTCGCGCTGACGGGCGACATTATGACTATGCCGGGGCTGTCGAAGTCCCCCGCCGCCGAGCGCATCGACGTGGACGCCTCCGGCAAAATAAGCGGGCTGTTCTGATGTCGTTTGTCAACATGCCGATCGCCGAATTCGTGGAGCTCCTCGCGTCCAAGTCGCCCGTGCCGGGCGGCGGCGGCGCGTCGGCTCTGGTGGGCGCCGTCGGCGCGGCGCTCGGGAACATGGTCGGCTCCCTCACCGTCGGCAAGAAGAAGTACGCCGATGTCGAGGCGGACATCATAGCCCTGCAAGAGAAAACGACAGCGCTCCAAAAGGAGTTCCTGCGCCTTGCGGACGAGGACGCCGTCGTGTTCGAGCCGCTCTCCAAGGCCTACGGCATCCCGAAGGACGACCCCTCGCGCGGAAAGATTATGGAGGACGCCCTAAAGCTCGCCTGCTCCGTGCCTATGGACATCATGCGCGCCGCGGCGCGGGCGATAGACATTATCGCGGAATTCGCCGAAAAGGGCTCCGCGCTCGCGATTTCCGACGCGGGCGTCGGCGCGGCGTTCGCGAAAGCGGCGCTTGTCGGCGCGAGCTTCAATGTCTTTATCAACACGAAGGCAATGACGGACAAGGCAAGCGCCGGGGAACTGAACGCCGAGGCAAACTCCCTGCTGTCTGAATACGGGGCGAAGGCGGACGAAATCGTCGGCTCGGTGTATTCAAGGGTCAAGTGAGCGTATATTGAAAAGGAGCTGATTTTATGCCGGCAGTACTCTTAAAAGGCAAGGACGTCGCCGACGCGCTGAACGCGAAAACGGCGGCGGAGATTGAGGCGCTGAAAGCGAAGGGCGTCACGCCCACGCTCGCCATCCTGCGCGTCGGGGAGCGCCCCGACGATATTTCCTATGAAAAGGGCGCGACGAAGCGCGCGGAGGGCGTCGGCGCCGCCGTTAAAAACGTCGTCTTGCCTCAGGACGTGACCCAAGAGGTCCTGCTTCAAAGCGTGCGCGAGCTGAACGGCGACAAATCCGTGCACGGCGTCCTCATATTCCGCCCCCTGCCCAAGCACCTCGACGAGGATGCCGTCCGCCGCGCGCTGGACCCCGGCAAGGACGTGGACGGCATCACGGACGGTTCCCTCGCGGGCGTGTTCGCGGGGACGGAGCAGGGCTATCCGCCCTGCACGGCGCAGGCGTGCGTCGAGATCCTCGACCACTACGGCATAGACTGCAAGGGCAAACGCGCCGTCGTAGTCGGGCGGAGCCTTGTCGTCGGCAAGCCTGCGGCCATGCTCCTCACCGGCAAAAACGCCACCGTCACAATCTGCCACACGCGCACCGTCGATATGCCCTCCGTCGTGAAAAACGCCGAAATCGTGATCGTCGCGGCCGGCAAGGCGGGCGCCGTGACGGGAGAGTACCTCTCCCCCGGACAGACCGTGATAGACGTCGGGATAAATATGACCGCAGAGGGCAAGCTCACGGGGGACGTGAAGTTCGACGAGGCGGAGGGCATCGTCGCCTCGATAACGCCCGTGCCGGGCGGCGTGGGCACCGTGACCACAAGCGTTCTCATCTCACACGTCGCGGACGCGGCGAAAAAATCCCTGAAATAAAGTTCCCGCGCGGCGGCGCGCAATATTTTTCAAAAAAACTTATTGACAAAGACAGGAGAATCTCGTATGATTATCATAGCGGAAAAACTCAACGGCTCCATTCCGACGTGCGCCAAGGCGATAGCCGCGCGTGACGAGACCTACATCAAGGACATGGCGAAAAAGCAGGCCGACTCCGGCGCTGCCTTCCTCGACTGTTGCGCCTCCGTCAACGAGGGCGAGCTCGAAACGCTCAAGTGGATGATCGACACGATCCAAAGCGCCGCCGACTGCCCGATTTCCGTGGACTCCCCGGACGCGCAAATCGTCGTGGACGCGATGAAGTTCTGCAACCGCCCCGGGCTTTTCAACTCCATTTCCGGCGAGGGCAACAAGATTGACGTCGCGTTCCCCATCCTCGCCGCGCCGGAAAACGTCAAGTGGGACGTTATGGCGCTCCTGTGCGACGACACGGGCATCCCGAAATCGGCCGCGAAGCGCATAGAGGTGTTCGACAACATTATGGCGAAGGCGGCGGAGTACGGCATAGCGGAGCCGCGCATCCACATCGACCCGCTGATCGAAATGCTCTGCACGACGGACGACGGCGAAGGCATCTCGATGGTGCTTGAGGTCATGCGCCACATCAAGACGACGCACCCCAAGGTACACATCTCCGGCGCGATTTCAAACATCTCTTTCAACCTCCCGGCGCGCAAGCTCGTCAACCAGGCGTTCGCCGTCCTCGCGATAAGCAACGGCATGGACAGCGCCGTCATGGATCCGCTCTCGCAGGATCTGCGCGGCGTCATCTACGCGGCGGAAGCGATGATCGGTCTCGACGATTTCTGCGCGGAGTACACGGCGGCCTACCGCGACGGCATTTTCGGGCAGAAAAAGGCGTAACCCGGTATCAGACGCTGAATAAGCGGTGATATAAACAGAAAGAATAAAAAAATTACAGGAGGAATCACACAATGTCCACAATCAAGGAAGTCGCCCAGCTCGTCGAAACGGGCAAGGTCAAGCAGATCGAGGCCGCGGTCCAGTCCGCCCTCGACGCGGGTATCGACCCGAACGACATACTCAACGAGGGTATGATCGGCGCCATGAGCGTCGTCGGGGCGAAGTTCCAGGCGAACGAGATCTTCGTCCCGGAAATGCTCGTCGCGGCGAAGACGATGAAGAAAGGCGTTGAGGTACTCAAGCCCCATCTCGCCGGCGACTCCGTCGGCAAGAACGGCAAGTATATCATCGGCACCGTCGCGGGCGACCTGCACGACATCGGCAAGAACCTTGTCGCGCTGATGATCGAGTCCGCCGGGTTTGAGGTCATCGACCTCGGCGTAGACGTCCCCGCGGAGAAATTCGTGGAGGCGGTGAAAGCCAACCCCGACTGCAAGGTCGTCGGCGCCTCCGCGCTTCTCACAACGACGATGGACTCTCTGAAGAACACCGTCAAGGTGATGATCGACGCCGGATGCAAGGACCAGGTCAAGATCATGGTCGGCGGCGCGCCGATCACTCAGGCGTTCGCCGACGAAATCGGCGCGGACGCCTACACTCCGGACGCCGGCGCCGCTGCCGTCAAGGCCGTCGAGCTTGTCTCGGCGTAAGTAAAGCAGCCAAAAAAGCGAAAACCCCCGCCCCCCGCCCTCGGGCGGGGGGCGATTGTTTCACCGCTATGGTCTTGTCCTGTCCGCGGGCGCGGCTCCTCCGCGCCGCGAGAGACGCTTCAAATACACATTTATCACAAGCATTGTCGCGGCGGCGAGGATCGCCGTCCCCGCGCCCATTATGAAGCTCCTCGCGGCGTCCCCGCGCAGGAGCTTTTGCGATATGAGGTTGAACACGACGGAAGACACGCCGAGCCCTGTCATAACAATCCCATAGTTCGCCCCGGAGTTCTTGACCCCGAAGAGATCGGTCGTGACGGCGGCGTTTATGGCCGACGGACCGCCGTATCCGAACGCTATGACGGCGACGGTGACGATATACGGCACGCCCGCGGCGAATGTCATGAACACCGCGCCGGCGAACGTTATGCCGCAGAGAATGATCGACGCCGCAACGCGTCCGATCCTGTCGGACATGGCCGCCATTATGAGCCTGCCCGCGCAATTGGGCACGGCGGCGAAGCTGACGGCGAACACGGCCTGCGCCTGTGTCAGCCCGCGCGCGTCCTCCCCGAGCTCCGCGATGAGCGGGCTCGTCAGGTTCCACGTGCCGTTTATAAAGAAGATGTAGAGAAAAATGCACCAGAACGGGACGGTTTTCATCGCTTCCGAGAGCGTCAGGTCGCGCGCCGAGGACACCACGCGCGTATTCGCGGGCCTCGGCAGGGCGTCGAGATATTCCTTCGGCGGCGCTTTCACGAGGGCGCAGGACGCGATGCCGAACGCGAAGAACACCCCGGCGAGAACGCCGAACACGCCGCCGAAGCTGACAACGCCCGCGCCGTCCGTGAACGCCGTCATGAGCGCGCGCGCCACGGGCGCGAACACCACCGTGGAAAGCCCGAACGCCGACACCGCCAGTCCGGAAGCGAAGCCGCGCCTGTGCGGGAGCCATTTCTGGACGCAGGAGATGCAGGCGCCGTAGGCGATCCCGCTTCCCAGCCCGCCGACGACGCAGTACGTAAGGACGATGAGGCCCGCCGTCGCCTTTGTCAGCAGGGCGGTCAGCCCGACGCCGAGCGAGAACATCACAACGCCGGTTATCGCCGTCACTTTCGCGCCCTTTCTGTCGTTGAGGAGCCCCCCCGCGAGATTTCCGAGCACGAACGCGAACAGATTGTAGGACGCGACCATCGTCGGCAGGGCGGATTCCGGGGGCAGGGCGAACGACGCCGCGAATTCTCCGCGCAGTACGCTCCATATATACAGTATCCCGACGCAAAGCTGTATTACAAGACAGCCGGCTATCGGCGGTATGGGGGAGGTTTTTTTCAGCACACCGCGCCCCCCCTCAAACAAGCGGCGTGACGAGCTCCCCGAGCCCGTCTATCGAGACCTTGACCGTGTCGCCGGGGGCGAGCCAGACGCGCGTCCCTTTCGGCTTGCCGAGGATCACGCCCGCCGGGGTGCCGGTGAATATGAGGTCGCCCGGCGCGAGCCGGAAGAAGCGCGACGCCCAGTGCAATGTCTCGCGGCAGGAAAAGAGCATGTTTCCCGTGTTCCCGTTCTGCGCGCGGACGCCGTTCACCTCACAGACGACGGCGGCGCCCCGATCCGGATCGAACTCGTCGCGCGTCGTGATGTACGGCCCCGCCGGGGCGAAGCCGGGGAAGCTCTTGCCCGCCAGCCACTGGGACGACAGGAACTGCGCGTCGCGCGCGGAGAGGTCGTTGCCGCACGCGCAGCCGAATATGTATTCCTCCGCGCCTTCAAGCGGGACGTCGTACGCCGCCCGCCCGACGACAATTACAAGCTCCGCCTCATAGTCGAAGCACCGCTGCCGCGCGGGGAGCGCGACGGGCTTCCCGGCGGGGTGCAGCGCGTCGTTGAACTTTGAGAAAAACACGGGGTATTTCGGTATCTCGCCGCCCGTTTCCTCGGCGTGGTCGCGGTAATTCAGCCCCTCGCAGATTATCTTCGCGGGCGAGGTGATGCTGCCGAATTCCAAGGAACGCTCGTCGAGGTACTCCCCGGAGCGCGCCTCTATCGCGGCGGCGATGTCAGCGAGGTCGGCGGACTCAATTACGGCGTTCATATCCCCCGGAAAGCCGAGGGATGTGATATCGGCGACGCCGCGCGGCGTTTTCACGCCTATTCGCGGCCCGCCGTCTGAAAAAAACGTGCAGAGCTTCATTTTAATACGACATTCCTTATGTTTCAGACTTTACGCGGCGCAAGCGGATACGTGCATTATACGCCGCGCGGCGGGAAACCGCAACAGTCCCCTCAACATTTTTCATCAAAAATTTCAAAAACCCTATTGCATTGCCCGTCATTGCGTGGTATAGTATTCTCGCGAGGCCGGTAAAACGGGCCGCGGCGGTCGCGAGGCGCTTGTACA
>JAITJC010000022.1 GCA_031279125.1 Oscillospiraceae bacterium | reverse complement strand
CAGGTCTACAGGGTGCTCTGACCCAATAAGCGTAATTCCGAGGTAGTCAATTTGCAACATATAGCCGGGATAAGCGCCGTTGTAAGGCGTGGGCAAATCGGCGTAGCCACCGGCATACGGATCATCGGGATCATAAGGTACAAAGCACTCTCTGCCGTTAACTATGATGCTACTGATATAGCCCGGAGTGGTACCTACCGTTATCACTTCGAAGTAGAACCTTGTCGTAGACGCACTGAGCATATCGTACCCAATAATCGCGTCGTCTCCCATCGGGGCTTGCTGGAATTCCGGTGTGCTACCCGGTCTCCCGAACCACCAGAGATACACGTCTTGCTCGTAGTCGGGGTTGGCCGGTCCGCTCGCGTTCACTGAAACCGCGAACAGGCTCACCGCCATCACGACCGCCAGCACGATCGCCAGCGCTTTTTTGTTCATAACTATTTTCTTCATTGTCTTGTCCTCCTTTCTCTGTTGATAGTCTCCCCCCGGAGCTTCGCGTCTGTCTTTACGGGGTTATGACCGCCTCAGTTACCGCCTCAGCTCGGGGAGTCGCCCCTTGCCAAGTGCGTACCGGGCAAGCCGCGCGCAGATTTCCCGCTTGCACACGCATCGCCTGACGAGGGCTTCGCGCAATGCCTTGGAATAATCCGTTCGCCACTACCGGCGAGATTACGGCTCGCGCCGCGCCGGGATATTGGATCGCCGCATCCCGCCTCCTCCAGCTCTCTTCGCGGCTGACGTCCGCCGTTCCGTTTGCAGACAGAGCCAAGAACGCCTTGACCGGATCCCCCGTCCATCCGGTAGCGAACCGGGTGTCCGGGCGTCCTTATGTAAACGGAATCGTCATCCCGTTTGCACTCGCAACTTGCGCCGCGCCGCGCCATCCCTTCCTCCGCGCCGGCGGGACGCGAGTCCCGTTTCCGCCCCCCTCCGACGTTTTTCGGTAAGGAGGGGGGCGGTCGGCGCGCGAACGGGCGTACGCCCGTTCGAATTCCGGTATTTGCGGCAACCCCAAGCCTGATTTAGCAGGGGTTAATGCTCATTGCCCCTATATAATACGCCCTTGGAAACAGCTTGTCAAGCATTATTTTTCTGTCATTTTTTATTTGCTGAGGCAATTTCACCAAAATTTACGGACGAAGCTTTATCGCTGCGGCACAAGGAGTTTTTTGCTTCGCGGCAAGCGCTGCGGGGGTTTTGAAGGCGCTAATGGCGCTGTAATCCATTTGAGCGGTCTAATAACTCCGCTTGTTGAAATAATTTCGCGCACTTTGCACAATTATTCGCGGTGGGACGGGGGCGCCGTCCCATGTCCGCAACCGGGAACGCGCCGCCGCCGCGCCCTTGCCGCGCCGGGCGACCTTGAAGGTCTTGCTGATATCAGAAAGAGCGATCACTCGAACTGTTCCAAAAACCGCAGGTCGTTTTCATACAGCAGCCGCATATCGTCGATCCTGTAGCGCAGCATCGTCATGCGCTCCACGCCTATTCCGAACGCGAAGCCGGAATACTCGTCGGGGTCTATGCCCACGCCCGCTAGAACTTTCGGGTGAACCATACCCGCGCCGAGGAGCTCCAGCCAGCCCTCTCCCTTGCACACGCGGCAGCCCGTCCCGCCGCAGACTACGCACCGCACGTCCACCTCACACGAAGGTTCCGTGAACGGGAAGTGGTGCGGGCGGAAGCGCGTTTTCGCTCCCTCTCCGTAAAGATGCCCGACGAGCGCGTTCAGAGTACCCTTGAGGTCGCCGAGCGTGATGCCCCGGTCCACGACAAGCCCCTCGATCTGATGGAACATCGGCGAGTGAGAGGCGTCCACCTCATCGCGGCGGAAAACCCTGCCGGGGGATATTATGCGTATGGGCGGGCGGTGCGCCTCCATATACCGCACCTGCACGGGCGAGGTCTGACAGCGCAAATGCACGGACTCATCCTCTGTGATATAGAACGTGTCGCTCCATTCCCGCACGGTATGGTTCGGGGGAATGTTCAGCTTGTCGAAATCGTACAGCGAAAGCTCCACCTCCGGCCCCTCGGCGACGGCAAAGCCCATGCCGATGAATATGTCCCGCGTCTCGTCGAGCACGATGGACATCGGGTGGCGGTGTCCCGCCTCCGCGCGCTTCCCGGGAACGGTAACGTCGATTTTCTCGCGCAGGAGTTTTTCGGAGAGCGCCGAGGCTTCGATCCCCTTCAGGCGGGCGGCCAGCGCGCTTTCGATATCGGCGCGCACGCTGTTCGCCAGCGCACCGGCGGCGGGGCGCTCGGACGCGCTGAGCGATCCCATCTGCCTCAGCATGGCGGTGAGCCCGCCTTTCTTGCCGAGGTACCTTACGCGCAGCGATTCCAGCTCCGCGATATCCCCCGACGAATCTATTTCACCGAGCGCCGACGAGCGCAGTTTTTCAAGCGTAGCTTTCACGATAAACAGCCTCCCGATATTATTTCCGCGCGGCTCGCTTGCTCTTGGCCGCGCAACCCGAAAAGCGCGGAGCGCGCCAAGGCGCGCCCGCGGACTTTATAAGCCGGGAGATTATAGCACATAAATCGACAGGTGTCAAAAGAAATTTTGGTACGGCTTCAAGAAACACGTCGGCGTGGATATGCGAAGCGGGATGATAAATCGCGTTGCTGTGACAACCGCCAACGTTCCCGATTCGGTCGGCGCAAAGCACGTGATGCCTCGAAGCGGGGCGGCTTGCGCGGACAAGGGCTATGTGGGCGCGATTGCCGAGATGCTGCGGCGCGGCGTTCACCCGATGGTTATTCTCCGCGACAATATGAAAGAGAAAAACCGTGATTTAGATCGCCGACTGTCAAAGCTCCGCGCCCCCTATGAAGGAACGTTCAGCAAGCAGAACAAGCGCGTTCGGTATCGCGGAGTTGCCAAAAATCAAGGCGCGAAGTTTCTGTACGCCGTCGCGTACAATGATTCGCATTTTTATCCGAAATTTTCAACAGACCCAATATTTAGTTGACTCGGGATACTAGCCGCTGCCGCCTTTATATATTTGCTCCGTTTTACACACCTCTTCGGAGTTTACACAGAATTCGAGATACACCCGTGCGCGGAGCGAACAGCCTTGCCGCCTTGCGATGTTCAATCATCTCCGGAGAGTTCAACGACGACTGCGAAAGCGGCGTGCTGCGCCTGGAGAGATTGGCCGCCGCATGAACGCTACAGACTTACCTGCATTTTTGTCGTACACCCATCCGCGAATCCGCGAAGTATCACACCCGCCTGATACTCAGCCTTACGCGCCTTTCCCCCGCCTCCTCTCTCGTCAGCGTCAGTTTTTTATCGAGCTCCGCTTCAAGCCACGGCGGCTCGTGGGAACATATGATCTCAAGTTCCTCAAAGCGCGTCTTCAGGAACCCGCGCAGCGCCATCTTTGAGGACACCTCCGGGCGCGACGCCTGAAGCTCTATGAGGTCTATGAAATACCGCCCTTCCCCATTCTTCGGGACGGGGAAGGCGGGCGGCTTTTCCTCTTTTCCCGCCTCCGTCGCCCGCTCACCGACATCAGCGAGAATTCCCGACAGCACGCCGTCGCTTATCTCCCCGATTTCAAAAATCGCGAAGCCCATCCTGTCGAACACGTGATACGCTATGCCCGGCATCTCTCGCGCCGCGACGATGCGGCAGTCCCCCAGCCGCGATATCAGACTCCGCAGACTGTCGCGCAGCACCCCGGCGCTCTTGAAATCCGGCGAATACTCTATGGATTCCCGCGTTTCCCACCGCCCGCCGGCAAGCTCATATACAAGCGCCCGCGTACCGTCCGATACGGACGCCGGAAGCCCCCCTTCCCCGGAAATGACAGCTATGCTGTTTTTCATCGCCCGCGCCTCCCGTTAATATTTTTCGCCTTTATATTCCCCCGGCGGGACCGAAAAAGCAAGCGAATATTCCGAAACGAGCCCGTTTTCTACACATCGCACAAAAAAGTCCCGATCGGTTTGAACGTTTTCCATAATCAGATGTATTGAACACGGGCGCGCGCCGTATTATAATCATCGCATAATTTGAGAAGACAAGGGTGTCTCCGGCGGCATTGCGCGCCGAGGGACGCCTTTTTTTCTTCTCAAAAATTTTAAGGAGGTCTGATTTATGAGACAGGTTGCGATTTACGGGAAAGGCGGAATCGGGAAATCCACGACGACGCAGAACCTCACGGCGGGGCTCGGCGAGATGGGCAAGAAAATCATGATCGTCGGCTGTGACCCGAAGGCCGATTCCACGCGGCTCATCCTCGGCGGACTCGCTCAGCAGACGGTGCTCGACACGCTTCGTGAGGAGGGGGAGGACATTGAGCTGGAGCTTGTTATGAAAAACGGCTTTTCCGGCATCCGCTGCGTCGAGTCCGGCGGACCGGAGCCCGGCGTGGGCTGTGCCGGGCGCGGGATCATAACATCCATCGGCCTGCTCGAGCGCCTCGGCGCGTATGAGGACGATTTGGACTATGTGTTTTACGACGTGCTCGGCGACGTCGTATGCGGCGGCTTCGCGATGCCGATACGCGAGGGCAAGGCGCAGGAGATTTACATAGTCGCCTCCGGGGAGATGATGGCGCTGTACGCCGCGAACAACATCTCAAAGGGCATACAGAAGTACGCGAAAACAGGCGGCTGCCGCCTGGGCGGCATAATCTGCAACAGCCGCAAGGTTGACGGCGAGTCCGAACTCGTCGGGGCGTTCGCGCGCGAGCTCGGTACACAGATGATACATTTCGTCCCGCGCGACAATATGGTTCAGCGCGCGGAGATAAACAAAAAAACCGTCATAGACTACGACCCCACATGCGCGCAGGCGGCGGAGTACCGCACGCTGGCCGGCAACATCGACGGCAACGATATGTTCGTCATCCCGCAGCCCCTGACGCAGGACAGGCTCGAAGCCCTGCTGATGGAGCACGGGCTTATGGATATTTGACGGAGCGCGGGAGGGCTTTGCAATGCTGCTTATAAGAGCGATAATCCGCCCCGAAAAGACGGGGATCGTCATGAGCGAGCTGCTTGACGCCGGTTTCCCCGCCGTCACGAAGATGGACGTGTACGGGCGCGGCAAGCAGAAGGGCATATCCATCGGCGAGGTGCGCTACGACGAAATCCCGAAGGAAATGCTGATGATCGTAGTCAACGATGAGGACAAGGACGACGCCGTGAAGGTCATCACGCGCAACGCCCGCACCGGTGAGAAGGGCAACTTCGGCGACGGGCGGATTTTCATAAGCGAGGTTTCGGACGCGTACACCATAAGCACGGGCAAGCGGGGGCTGTGAGGCGGCGATGAAAGAGATTATGTCGTTCATACGCCCGGCGAAGGTCAACGCGACGAAAAAAGCCCTCGCGGACGCGGGTTTCCCCGCTTTCCTGTGCCGGGCATGCCTCGGGCGGGGGAAAAAGGCCCTCGACCCTGCGGCGCTGAAGCTCGTGCTCGAATCGGGCGGTCTGCCCGTCTCCGCCGAGGGAGAGGCGCTTACCGAAGCCCTGCGCCTCATCCCCAAGCGTTTTTTCACGGTGTTCGTCGAAGACGGCGACGCGGACGAGGCGATAAAGACGATTATCAAGGCGAACCGAACGGGCAATCCCGGGGACGGGCGGATATTCGTACTGCCGACGCTCGAATCCTACGGCGTCCGCACGGGCGAGCCGGGACTTTAGGAGGTTTCTTTATGGGCACGAAATCAAATGTTTTGGACAAATACAGCGCGCGCGTTTACAAAAACCGCAAGGAGCACATCGTCGAAATCGACGAGAGCGCCCCGGAGCAGCAGATAGCGGCAAATACGCGCAGCGTCCCCGGCATCATGACAAACCGGGGTTGCTGCTACGCCGGGTGCAAGGGCGTCGTGCTCGGCCCGCTCAAGGACGTCCTGGTGATCACGCACGGCCCCATCGGCTGCGGGTTCTACTCCTGGGGCACGCGCCGCAACAAGGCGAAGACGGACGACGGCAGGAATTTCATACAATACTGCTTTTCGACCGATATGCAGGAACCAGACATCGTGTTCGGCGGGGAGAAGAAACTGCGGCAGGCGATAAAAGAAGCCGTGGAGATATTCAAGCCCAAAAACGTGATGATATGTTCCACCTGCCCCGTCGGGCTCATCGGCGACGACATCCACGCCGTGGCGGCGGAAAGCGAGAAGCTCTACGGCATCAGCTGCACGGCGTTTTCCTGCGAGGGCTATAAGGGCGTATCGCAGTCCGCGGGGCATCACATCGCCAACAACGGGATCATGCGCCGCGTCATAGGGACGGGGGATGCAGCGCCGAAAACGCGCTACAGCATAAATCTGCTCGGGGAGTACAACATCGGCGGCGACGGCTGGGAAACGGAGCGCATACTCCGGCGCGCGGGCTATGACGTTATAGCCGTCATGACCGGAGACGGGAGCGCCGAGGCCTTGAGCCGCGCGCACCTCGCCAATCTGAACCTCGTGCAGTGCCACCGCTCGATAAACTACATCGCGGAGATGATGAAAGACCGCTTCGGCATACGCTGGCTGAAGGTCAACTTCATCGGCATAGAGTCCACGATAGCGTCGCTGCGCGAAATGGCGGAGTTCTTCGGCGACAGCGAACTGAAGCTCCGCACGGAGGACGTGATCGCCGACGAGCTTTCGGAAATCGCGGAGGAGCGCGAATACTACCGCGAAAAGCTGTCGGGCAAAACCGCCGCGCTGTACGTCGGCGGCTCCCGCTCGCACCACTACCAGTACCTCCTCCGCGACTTCGGCGTCAAAACAGTCCTCGCGGGGCATGAGTTCGCCCACCGCGACGATTACGAGGGGCGCCGCGTCATCCCGGACATCAAGGAGGACGCGGACAACAAGAACATAGAGAGCATAACCGTCGAGCGCGACGACGCGCGCTACTCCGCTTTCCTCACAGCGGAACAGTACGACGAGCTTCGCGGCAAGATACAACTTGAGGACTACAAGGGCATAATCCCCGATATGCAAGACGGCAGCGTTGTCGTGGACGACCTCAACCATTATGAGACGGAGGCATTCCTCGAAGTGCTCAAGCCCGACATATTCATGTCCGGGATAAAGGACAAGTACGAGCTTCAAAAGGCGGGCGTCGTCTCGCGCCAGCTTCACTCCTACGACTATTCGGGCCCCTACGCGGGCTTCCGCGGAGCCATCAAATTCGCCTCCGACCTCACCATGGGGCTTTACACCCCCGCGTGGAGGCTTGTTACCCCGCCGTGGCGGAACGAGCCCATCCTGCGCGGGACTGTCGGATACGCGGAAAAAACGGAGGCGGCGCAAAATGCTTGACTTAACACCAAAGGGGCTTTCCGAGCGCGGGGCGCTGCGCGTGAACCCCTGCAAAACCTGTCAGCCCGTCGGCGCGATGTACGCCGCGCTCGGCGTGCACCGGTGTATGCCCCACAGCCACGGCAGTCAGGGATGCGGCTCTTATCACCGCACGTTCCTGTCGCGCCACTTCAAGGAACCCGCTGTGGCGTCCACCTCGTCGTTCACGGAGGGGGCGTCCGTCTTCGGCGGGGGCTCCAACCTTAAAACGGGCGTGAAAAACGTGTTCGACATCTATGACCCCGACATCATCGCCGTGCATACGACATGCCTGTCGGAGACGATAGGCGACGACCTTAACGCTTACATTCAGGATATGGAGATCCCGGAGGGCAAGCGCGTCGTCCACACGAATACGCCGAGCTACGTCGGCAGCCACGTGAACGGCTTTTTCAATATGATGTGCGGCTTTATCAAATATCTTTCAGAGAAAACAGGCGTCCCGAACGGCCGCGCCGCCGTATTCCCCGGCTTCGTGAACCCGGGGGATATGCGGGAGCTCAAACGTATGCTCCGCGCGATGGGCATTCCGTTCACGCTTTTCCCCGATACCTCCGGCGTCATGGACGCGCCTATGACTGGCTCTTACGCCATGTACCCGCGCGGCGGCACGACCATACCGGAAATCGCCGCGCTCGGCGACTGTCTGCGGACTATCGCTCTCGGCGTTCTCACAAGCGAGGAACCGGCGAACACCCTTGAGCGCAAGTGCGGTGTGCCGTATGAGCTTCTGCCCCTGCCCGTCGGCATAGAGAACACGGACCGGTTCCTTATGACTCTCTCTCGGCTGGGCAAAAACGAGATCCCGTATGAGCTCGAAGAGGCGCGCGGCCAATTAGTAGACGTCATTTTAGACGCGCATTTTTATCTGTACGGGAAAAAAATCGCGATCTTCGGCGACCCCGACACGGCGCTCGGCCTGACCTCCTTCGCGTTGGAGTTGGGCATGGTTCCGAAGTATGTGCTGACCGGCACGCCGGGCGACGCTTTCACGCGCCTCGCGGAGGATCTGTTCTCGCGCTATGGCGCGGCGGGTTGCGTCGCGCGGGCGTCCGCCGACCTGTTCGAGCTGCACCAGCGGATTAAAAACGAGCGTGTCGATATAATGCTCGGCTCATCTTACGGCAAGCAGATAGCGAAGGCGGAGGATATACCGTTCATACGCGCGGGCTTCCCCGTTCTCGACCGGTATGCCCACAGCTATTTCCCGATCGTCGGATATGCCGGCGCGATGCGCCTTCTTGAGAAAATTCTCTCCGCGCTGATGGATCGCATAGACCGCGACGCCGCGGACGAGGATCTCGAAGCGGTGATGTGAGGAGGTGTCCCTGTGCCGAATTCGCAAATACTCGACGAGCGCCGCCGGTCGATAGGCTTCGGCGACGGCAGCGGAATACTCTGCGACACGAACAGCGTCTCCGGCGCCGTGTCGCAGCGGGCGTGCGTCTACTGCGGCGCGCGCGTGGTCTTAAACCCCATAACCGACGCTTTCCACATAGTCCACGGTCCCATCGGCTGCGCTTCTTACACGTGGGACATACGCGGCAGTCTGTCCTCCGGCTCTGAGCTGTACCGCAACAGCTTTTCCACGGACCTGCGCGAGGAGGACATCATATTCGGCGGGGCGAAAAAGCTTGCGGCAGCCATCGATGAGATTGTGGGGAAGTACGCCCCGAAACTCATCTTCGTATACGCGACGTGCATCGCGGGCGTCATAGGCGACGATGTGGACGCCGTCTGCCGCGAGGCGGAATCGAGGCACAAGACGCGCGTGATACCCGTCCGGTCCCCCGGCTTCTCCGGCAGCAAATCCTTCGGCTACCGTATGGCGTGCGACGCCATAATGCGGCTCATATCGCCGCACGCGGGCGCCGCCAAGACGCGCGGCGTGAATATTCTCGGCGATTTCAACCTCGCCGGGGAGATGTGGATCATCGAAAATTATCTGCGCGCCGTGGGGATAAACGTCGTCTCGACCGTCACGGGCGACGCGAGCTATGAAGCCCTTATAAAAATGCCGTCGGCGGAACTGAATCTCGTCCAGTGCGCCGGCAGTATGAATTACCTCGCGCGGCGCATGGAAGAGGAATTCGGCATCCCGAGCATAAAGGTAAGCTTTTTCGGCGCCGCCGATACCACGAACTCCATCCTCCGCGCGGCGGAGGTCGCGGGCGGTGCCGAAACCATGCGGCGGGCGAAAATCTTCACGGAACAAAACGAGGCGGAGCTCCGCTCCTTTTCGGAGCGCTACCGCCCGCACTTGGAAGGCAAGAAAGCGGCGATTTACGTCGGCGGCGGCTTCAAGGCCATATCCCTCATACGCCAGTTTTCCGCGATGGGCATAGAGACCGTCGTCGTCGGCACGCAGACAGGCCAGCCCGAGGACTATGAGACGATAGGGACGCTGGTATCCGGAGACGCCGTCATCCTCGACGACGCGAACCCTTCCGAGCTCGAGACGTTCATGCGCGAAAAAGGCGCGGACATACTCGTCGGCGGCGTAAAGGAACGCCCCTTGGCGTACAAGCTCGGCATGGCGTTCTGCGACCACAACCACGAGCGCCGGCACGCCCTGGCGGGATACGAGGGCGTCCGGAACTTCACGCGCGAAATACATCTGTCGATGAACAGCCCCGTGTGGGACTTCCTCGGCGAGATGAAGGCCGAAACAAGTCCGGCATTCCATTAAAAACATCCGTCTGCCGGACGGGCAGGCAAAACGGGCGCGTTCCGCGCCCGAGGTAAAACGAAAGGCCTGGTCATACTTATGAAAAGCGAGCTTGTAAATCTGAACGTCAACCCGTGTAAGATGTGTATGCCCATGGGTGCCGTCACGGCGCTTGCCGGTCTGCGGGGCTGTATGACGATACTGCACGGTTCGCAGGGGTGCGCCACGTACATCCGCCGCCATATGGCGACGCACTACAACGAGCCCGTGGACATCGCCTCCAGCTCCCTCACGGAGGAGGGAACGGTCTTCGGCGGGGAGAAAAACCTCGTAAAGGGCATAGAAAACCTTGTGAACCTCTATGACCCGGACGTCATAGGCGTCTGCACGACATGTCTCGCCGAGACAATAGGAGAGGACGTGCCGCGCATCCTCGCGGATTTCAAGGCCTCGCGCCCGGATCTGCGCGCCGGCATCATAAACGTCACGTCAGCGGGCTATTCCGGCACCCAGTACGAGGGGTTCTTCCGCGCCCTGCGCGCCGCCGCGGAGCAGGTTGAGCCCGACGCCGCACCGAACGGCAGGATAAACATCATAACGGGGCATCTGTCCGCGGCGGACACGCGCCGTCTGAAAGCCCTGCTGAAAGAGATGAGCGTGGACGCCATTTTGCTGCCCGACCTGTCGGAAAATCTCGACGGCGGTCACGAGGAAACGTATTCCCGCCTCCCGCGCGGCGGCACCCCGGTTTCCGACGTCGCGAAAATGGCGGGCGCGCGCGCGTCCATAGAACTCGCGGCGTTCATCGACGAGGCTCGCTCCCCCGCCCGCTATCTTTTGGAAGCGCACGGCGTTCCGTTTATCCGCCTGAACCCGCCCGTCGGACTGCGCGACACGGATGCGTTCATCAAGGCTCTCGCCTCCCTCGGCGGCGTCGTTACGCCGGAGCTGAAAAAAGAGCGCGCCCGTTGCCTTGACGCGATGATCGATTCGCATAAGTACAACGCCAAAGCCGTCGCCGCGGTGTTCGGGGAACCGGACTTCGCCTATTCCGTGACGCGTCTGCTCACGGAAAACGGCGCGCGCGTCGCGCTTGCCGCCACCGGCTCCGTCTGCCGGGACTTCGCCGAAAAAATACTCGCCGAGACGGGGCGCGTCCGCGATTACCACATAGACTCGGAAAGCGCCGCGCTCGACGACTGCGACTTCGACACGATTGAGCGCCGCGCGGCGGAACTCGGCGTCAACATCCTGATAGGCTCGTCCGACGGCCGCCGCGCGGCGGAGCATTTGAAACTGCCGCTCGTCCGGTGCGCGTTCCCGATACACGACCACGTCGGCGGACAGCGCGTGCGTATGCTGGGATACGACGGCGCGGCGGCGCTTTTAGACAGGGTGACAAACACCGTTTTGTCAAATGTCGAGGAAACGTTCCGGGGCGAAATGTTTGAAAAATACCACCGCGCCGAAAGCGTCCTCACGCCTCGCGGCGCGGGAAATTCAATCTCTCCGCACGGCGGTAAGGTTTCAGCCCTCCCGCACCCCTGCTTCGACGGTTGCTCGTCGAAGTACGCCAGACTGCATCTGCCCGTCGCCCCCTCTTGCAATATCCGGTGCAATTACTGTGTCCGCGACTATGACTGTCCGAACGAATCTCGTCCCGGCGTGACGAGCGGAATTTTATCCCCTGCGGAAGCGCTTGAGCGGTTCCGCCGTGTCCGCGCCGCGCTGCCGGAGCTCGCCGTCGCCGGCATAGCCGGTCCCGGCGACGCCCTCGCGGATTTCGGACTGACGCGCGAGACGCTGTCCCTGATACGCGGGGAGGACAAAAACGTTTCCCTCTGCGTTTCCACGAACGGGCTTCTTCTGCCGTTTTACGCCGACGAGCTGAGCTCCCTCGGGGTAACGCACGTCACCGTAACCGTCAACGCCGCGAATCCGACAATCGGGGCGCGCGTATACGGGCACATCGACTACTTCGGCGAACGTTTTTACGGGGATGCGGCCGCCGGTATTCTGCTCGCGAACCAGCTCGCGGGAATCGCGCGCTGCGCCGCGCTCGGCATAACCGTCAAGGTCAACGCCGTGATGATAAAAGGCGTGAACGACAGCCACATCCCGGACATCGCCTCTCGCGTGCGCGGTCTCGGCTGTTCAATCACGAATATAATGCGTATGATACCCGTTCCCGGCAGCGCTTTTGAAAATATCCCGCCGCCCGGCGAGCGGGAGCTTGAAGATACGCGCCTTGAATGCGAGAAAATCCTGCCGCAGCTGCGCGGCTGCCGCGGCTGCCGCGCCGACGCCGCCGGAACCCTCGACCGCGATTTTCCGCTTTCGGACATCTCCCGCCCCGCCGCCCCGGAACCTTGCGGGAAGCGGGCACCCTCCGCGCGCTTTGCCGTGTCGTCGAAAAACGGCGTGCTCGTGGATACGCATTTCGGCCACACGACGGAATTTTATATTTACGAATACTCGGACGGCGGCGCGCGCCTGCGCGAACGCCGCCCCGTTGAGGAATACTGCGCAGGGGAGGAAGGGACCGGCGGCGCGGGAAAAATGGACCGCATACTCAAAACCATCGAGGACTGCGACTATGTGCTCTCCGCGCGAATCGGGGATTCCCCGCGCGGGCGGCTGGCGAGCCGGGGCGTGAAAATCCACACCTCCTACGCCAAAATCGAGGACGCGATTCTGGAAGCCGTCACGAAGTATGAAAGGAGCAATGCCATATGATAATGCCTAGGCATCACGTTTTTATCTGCGCCGGAGGGAAGCGCGCCAATGCTTCACATAACCGACCGCCTTTTGTCACTTGAAAATATGGAGCGCCGCGAAGCCGGGGACCTGCGCGAGCTTTACGCGTTGCTCCTGCGGGCGGGCGTGTCGAAAATAGAGGTTTCGCCCGCCGTTCTCGAAAAGCTCGGCGGGGCGATAGATCCCTCCGTCACGGTCCTCCGCCTCGACGATCCCGCCCTGCGCTGCCGCTATCCCGGCCTTGCCGGATACATCGCCCTCGGTTTTGACGAGCTGTTTCCGGACGACGCGCGCGGCGTGGCTGAAATCGCGCGGCGCGGCGGCGCCCCGGTCTCGCGCGTCTGCGGGCTGGACGCCCTGTTCCCGCACGACTGCGCCGCCGTATTCGAGGAGCTTCTGAAATATTCGGCGTCGCTCGAATTCTGCCCCGGCGACGCGCTCGGCTTCGCGTCCGCGCTCGCCGTCGAATGGATAGCTTCCGGCGGGAGGAACGTCGTCACGGCGTTTCTCGGGCACGGTTCCCTCGCCGCCACGGAAGAGGTCATAATGGCGATGCGCGTGACGAGACGCTACCGCCCCGGCCTTGACCTCTCCGTCCTCGCGGAGCTCGCGCGCGTATACGGGCGCGCGGCGGACTGCGCCATACCGCCGCGCAAAAGCGTCGTAGGCGCCCGGATTTTCAGCGTGGAATCCGGCATACACGTGGACGGCATACTCAAAAGCCCGTCGAACTACGAGCCTTTCCCGCCGGAGTCCGTCGGCATGGCGCGCGCCGTCACGCTCGGCAAGCACTCCGGGCGCAGTTCCGTGGCGTATAAACTGCGGGAGCGCGGCTTGAGCTTCCCCCCGGAGAGCGTCTCTCTTCTGCTGCGCGATATACGGGCGTTGTCGGAGGAAAAATCGCGCGGCGTGACGGAAGACGAATTCGGCGCTCTTGTCGAAAAACACGGCGGGAAACCGGCCGCTCCGAAATGAGGCGCGCGTTATGAACGAACGGCGGTACATCGTGGATACAACTCTGCGCGACGGGGAACAGTCTCCCGGTCTCGCGTTTTCCCGCGAGGAAAAACTGCGTGTCGCCGCGCTGCTCGATCGCGCCGGCGTATATCAGATAGAGGCGGGTATACCCGTTATCGGCCGCCGCGAAAAAGAAACCGTTTCAAAGATTATGGAAAACAGGACACGCGCCAAAATCTCCGTCTGGAACCGCGTGAGCGCGAACGATATCCGCCACAGCTTCGACTGCCGCCCGGACATAATCCACATCTCGGCGCCGGTGTCCTACCCGCACATCTATCAAAAGCTCAGAAAAAACAAGGCGTGGCTGCGCGAGAAACTGCGCGAGTGCGTGGAGCTCGCGCGCGGCGCGGGGTATGAGGTCACCGTCGGTTATGAGGACGCCTCTCGCGCCGACACGTCTTTTCTCATCTCCCTTTCCGGTATGCTCCGCTCCCTCGGCGTCTCCGCCGTCCGCGTGGCCGACACCGTCGGCATACTCACACCGTCGCGCGCCGCGCTTTTGATACGCGAGCTGCGCTCCGCGTCGGATATCCCCCTCGGCATACACGCGCACAACGACCTGGGGCTTGCCGCCGCCAACGCGCTCGCCGCGGCGGACGCCGGGGCTGTATTCATTGATACGACGCTGTTCGGCATCGGGGAACGCGCCGGGAATTGCGACATGCGCGTCTTCCTGCGCGCCGCGGGACGGATTTTCGATATCCTCCCGACGCACGGCGACGCGCTTTCGCTGGAGGAACTGACGGCTGAAATCGTAAACAGGTGATTCCCCGGCCTTTCGGCAGACGCGCCCACGCAATTCAAGGGCGGCTCGCCGCCCGCAAACGGGCCGCTCTTTTTTTCAATTTTTCGAATACGGAGTACAGACCAAGCAGCACGATGAAAATTTCGAGCCGCCCCATGAGCATCCCGAGCATTTCGACGATAAGCGTCCCGTTCGCCGCCCGCGCCGTCAGTCCGTTTGAGACGCCGACCGTCCCGAGCGCGGAGGTGAATTCAAAGAATACCTCCCCGAGCGTCGCCGAGTTCCCCTCGAAAAACGCGCCGAGAAATGTGCCGACGAAAAGCACGGCGCCGTATACCGCCGTAAACTCTATCGTATCGCGTATCAGCCCGTCGTCAATCTGCATCTCCCCCTGCGCGCGCACGCACCGCATGAGCTTGACGCTGTGGCTCGGCGAAAGCCGGCGGCTTATATTCGCTTTCGTTATTCGCGCGAGTATATACGCCCTCAGCATCTTAATCCCTCCCGCCGTGGATCCCGTGCCCGCGCCGAGTACCATCAGCACCAGGAGCAGCCCGATTGCCACCGGCGGCCACGCGGAGTAATTGTCAGTGGAATACCCCGTGGTCGAAAACATCGTCACAACACAGAAGACAGCTCCGCGCAGAGCTTCCAAAAAGCCTTTTCTGTACTGCGCCAGCAACGTAGCCGTCACCAGCGGAACGAAAACGGCAAGCGTCGCGAACATAAAGCGCACTTCCGATATCCTCGCGAAGCGCTTGAACTTGCGCCTCACGAGGAGCAGCAGCCACGCGAAGTTCGAGCTCCCGATGAGCATTAGCACGATGGTTACAAGCTCTATGGGCAAGCTGCCGTATTCCCCGATGCTCCCCGCGCGCGTGGAAAAGCCCGCCGTCGAGAGTGCCGACATCGCGTGGCACAGCGCTTCGAAAACCGACATCCCGAAAAGCGCGTAAAGCGACGTCCCAAGCGCGAGACAGCTCGTGTAAATCAAAAATATGCTCACCGACATCCGCTTCAAGTTCGGCATAAGCCCGTCCGGGTGCCCCTCGGCGCTGTACATGCTCATCATCTGCCGCCCCTGCAGCACGATCGCGATCACGATGATGAACCCGAGCCCCCCGCAATACTGCATGAACGCGCGGTGAAAGAGGTAAATGCGCGGCGTGTCCGCGACGTCCACGACGCTCAGCCCCGTCGTAGACCAACCGGAAACGGATTCAAACAGCGCGTGTACGAAGCCGAGCCTGCCGCCGAGCGCGAACGGTACGGCACCCGCGACGATGGCGGAGCACCACGCGAAAAGCACGGGCAGACTGCCGTTTTTCAGCGGGGACTGCCACACGCGCGGGGCGTCCGCCGACGGTCTCCGTCTTGAAACGAGCGAGAAAACCAGCCCGAGAACCGCGGCAAAAACCGCCGGGACGATAAACGACGCGGCGTATTTCGCGTCCTCGGGGTAAAACGGCAGCGTGAGCAGCGGCGCGGAGGTCGTCAGCGCGATGAACAGCAGAACGCGCGGATAATACCCGCCGCCTTTTCTCATAACGTCACCGTCCCGTGAGGGCGTGCACCGCCGCCGTCTCGTGCTCGTCGGAGGATATGAGCACGAGCACGTCCCCGGCGCGTATGATGCTGCCGCCGCGCGGGATCATGCCCGTGCCGCCGCGCATAATGCAGCCTATAAGCGCGTTTTTCGGAAGGGATATGTCCATGACGCGAAGATCCGCGGCGGGCGCGCCGTCCGGGATCGGTATCTGGGATATTTTTATGCGCCCGTCCCCTATCGGCACAAGCGTCGCTATTTCGTCGAGAAACGCCTGCTGCTCTATGATGCTTGTCACGGACGTGATTTCACACACGACGGAGTCTATACCCATGCGGTAAAAGAACTCCGTTTTCGACGGGTCGCCGATAAGCGCGACTGTTTTTGAAACGCTGAATTTCTTTTTGCAAAGCTGGCATATGACAAAGTTGTCGTCGTCGCGCCCCGCCATCGCTATGGCGATATCGAAACCGTATATCGAAGCGTCCTCCAGAATGTACGGCTTCGTCCCGTCGCCGTTGAAAACGCTCAGCTGCCGTATCTCCGCAAGCTCCTCGCAGTGCGCGCGGTTGTCGTTGATGGCGGTGACGGCGTAGCCCTGCTTTATGAGCGAGCCCGCGAGCGAGCGTGTTTTCTGGAACCCCCCGATGAGGGCAATGCGTTTTTTCACTGCTGACATTCCTTTCGTCCGGCGGCATGCAGTGCCGCGCGCGCATACTCTAACACAGGGCTCGGCGTTTTACAATACACAGTTTATCAACGGAGGAGGACGGCATAATATATCTCCCTGCTCACATCCCGAATATGACGCCGGCGGCGGCGGAAAACGCGATAAACACAAGCGGGTGCAACTTTGTTTTAAGCGTCGCGGGGATGAGCAGCGCGAACAGCACCGCGGCTTTTATATCGAACTCCGGGGCAAACAGCGAGGCGCGTATTAGCCTGATCCCGACCGCCGTTATGAGGGCGCAGGAGGCGGGGCGCAAGCCGGAAAACGCGCCTTCCACGTCGCGGCTCGCGCGGAACTCGGACAAGGCGCGCGCGATTATGAGTATCACGATAACGCTCGGCGTCACAATGCCGAGCGTGGCGAATACGACGCCCGCGACACCCGCCGCGCCGAAGCCCGCGTAGGACGCCATATTTATGCCGATCGGTCCCGGAGTGGATTCCGCGACAGCGATCATATCGGCAAGCTCCGCGAGCGTGAACCAGCCCGTCCGCGCGGCAAGGTTCTGCAAAAACGGAATAGTGGCGAGCCCCCCGCCGAAAGAGACGAGCCCTATGAAGAAAAACTCCCCGAACAGCCGAATCAGAGTCGTCATTTGCCCGCCCGAAGCCGCGAATACGCGATCCCGAACGCGCCGGAGGCGAGCGCCAGAACGGCGGGGTGCAGATTTGTAAAAAGCGCGAGAGCGAGCGCCGCCGCGAACACGACGGCGGGCACGACGCGGCGTAAGCCGCCCGAGGATCCGAAAACGGAAGATTTCAGAAGCGAGACGGCTGTCTTGACGACGAGCGCGCAGACGGCGACACGTATCCCCGTGAACGCGTGGCGCACGGCGGGAACATCCGCGAAGCCCCGCAGAAGCGCGGCAACGAGCGCGATTATGACGGCGGATGGGAAAACAAGCCCAAGCGTCGCCGCAACGCCGCCCCGGACGCCCGCGCGCTTGTACCCGGCATAGGTGGCCATATTCACACCTATTATGCCCGGAGTACACTGCCCGACAGCCGTCATATCGGCGAATTCCGGCTCCGTGAGCCAAGCGCGCTTCTCCACGAGCTCACGCGAGAGCAGCGGGAGCATGGCATAGCCGCCGCCGAACGTCATAACGCCGACACGCGCGAAAACAAACGCCAGACGTATTGTTTCGGACATACGGAGCCTCCTTTTGCGCAATTCGAAAGGACCGCGTCCATTATACGCCGGGCCGGGACGGCGCGCAAGCGATTTTTCCGGAACAGTCGCGGCGCGGGGGCGGATATCACGGCGTCTTTATCCCCGTGTCGCACCACTGCGCGGCACAGCACGCGCCGCAGTCCGCCCGGCGCGCGGAGCACACCGCGCGTCCGTGCAGGACGAGGCGGTGGCAGAAATCGTTGGAGCGCTCCGGCGGCAATATCTCCCGCAGGCGCGCTTCTATTTTCGCGGGGTCGCGCGTATCCGCGAGCCCCATGCGGTTTGTAAGCCGTATGCAGTGCGTATCGACTACTACCGCCGGTTTGCCGAAAACGTCGCCCAATATCAAATTCGCGATCTTGCGCCCGACGCCGGGGAGTTTCAAAAGCTCCTCCATGCTATCGGGCACTTCCCCGCCGTAATCCGTCGTCAGCATCCTCGCCGCCGCCACTATATCCCTCGCTTTTATCCTGAAAAAGCCGCAGGAGCGTATGTATCCCTCTACCTCCGCCGTATCCGCCTCCGCGAACGACCGGAGCGTCGGATACCGCGCGAAAAGCTCGGGCGTCACCTTGTTCACGCGCTCATCCGTGCATTGCGCCGCCAACCGCGTCGCGAAAAGCAACTCGTATGGCTTCATATATTCGAGGGAGCACGCGGCGTCCGGATATTCCCGTTCCAGCGCGTTCGCTATTTCCGCGGCTTTTTTCGCAAGCTTCTTTTGCTTCATCCCTCGCGGTCACTTCCCTTCCCGAAAGACCTCGCCGGATCCCTTCGGCACCGCCGCCACGGTTTTGTAATCCGTGTAAATCACCATGCCGGGCTTCGCGCCCTGCGGCTTTTTCACGTACCGCGCGAGGCACCAGTCCACGGCGGCGCGCGTTTCCCCGCGGGCTTCCGAAAAATACGCCGCGAGCGACGCCGCCTCCGCGATGTCCGCTTCCTCCGGCGTCTTCCCCTCCGCGCGGAGTATGACGTGCGAGCCGTGCCGCGCCTTGACGTGCAGCCATACGTCCGTCTTATACGCCGTTTTGAACGTCAGCTCGTCGTTTTGCATATTGCTCCGCCCGACGAGGATTTCGCGCCCTCCGGACGAGATATAGCGGCGCGGCGCGTACGTCTGTTTCTTTTTCTGCTGCTTCTTATGCGTTTTTTCGGGCTTTACATAGCCCGCTTCAATCAGCTCGCCGCGTATTTCGTCAAGCTCGCGCTCGTTTGAGGCGAGCTCAAGCTCGACAAGGACGCTGCCGAGATAATCCGTTTCGCGCTCTCCGAGTTCTATGCGCTCTTTCAGTATCTTTTCCGCGTTTCTCGCCTTCGCGTAGTCCTTGTAGTATTTCGCGGCGTTTGCCTGAGGCGTCAGGCGCGCGTCGAGCGGGATAATCCGCGCGGCGCTTTCCGGGGAAAAAAGATCCTCCGCCGCAAGCGTATCCTCGCCTTTCCTTATTCCGCGGATATTCGCCATAATCAGATCCCCGCACTCGCGCAGGTAATCGCGGTTCCCCGCCGCCGCGAGTTCCTCCCTTTGCGCCGATACGCGCCGCCCCGCGCGCGCCCGCGCGTTCTTTACCGCCCTCGTCAGCGCGGATGCCCGCGTCTTCATTCGCGCCTCGGACGCGCGGCGCGTGTAAAAGCGCTCCAAGAGTTCGGAAAAGCCCGCCTCGCGCTCGGCTTTCACCGCGTCCCCGTACTGCGTAATCTCCGTATACGAAAAATCGCGCGCGGCGCCGTCCTTGCCTATCAGCATATACGGCTCGCCGCCGCCCTCGCGCGCCGCCGCCAGAAGCTCCTCCGCGCGCGCGGCGAGCGCGGAACCGCCGTCCCGCTCCCGCGCCTCGGACGCGGCGACGTCGGCGGAGCCATAGGCGCGGAACGCAATCTCCCGGCATATCAGCGGGGACAGCGCGTAAAACGCCGAATTCATCCATTTTTCGATACGCGCCTCTGCCGGCGCCGCGTCCAGCGCGCGCTCCCAGTCCCCGCGCGAAAGCTCAAACGGATCCGCCTTCCCCTGCGGCGGCGGCAGGCGGTAGAGCAGTCCGGGCAGGACGGGGCGGCGCGGCGCGGTTTCGGCGTCCACGCGGCGCAGGCAGTCTATGATTATCCCATCGGCGGCTATGAGCGCGATGTTGGAGCCGCGCCCCATGAGCTCAACCGCGAGCTTTTTTTCCTCCGGCTCCCCCAGGGTGCCGGAGCGGGAAAACGAGAAAATTACGACGCGCTCGCCGCGCGGCTGAGTCAACGCGGTAATTCTCGCCCCGGACAGATGCTTCCTGAGCAACATGCAAAACATCGGCGGCGACGGGGGGTTTTCGTAATCCGCCCGCGTGAAATGTACGCGCGCGTCGGAGGCTCCCGCGGAAATAAGCAGGTTCCCCCGTGCGCCGCCTTTCAGCGACAATACGATTTCGTCCCGCTCCGGCTGGCGGATTTTTTCCGCGCGCGCCCCTATGATGCCGGGTTCCATCTCGCGCAGGGCCGCCGTAAGAAACACGGCGTCAAGCGGCATAAAATCACCTCCCGTTCTAAGCTCTAAACTCTTCCGCCGCCGCCAAGTCAAACAACTCCCGCGCGCGGCGCGTCTCGCCCTTCAAATACAGATAGCCGAACAGCGCCTCAAGCGCCGTCGCCAGATGATATTCCTCAAAGCTCGCCCCGCGCGGCACGGCCCTCACGCGCGTGTTTCGCCCGCGCCTCAGCACCGCCCTTTCCGCTTCCGTCAGAGCGCCCTCAACGCGCCTCGCCGCCCGCGCCTGCGCCGGGGCGGATACAAGCGCCACTGCCGCGCCGTGCAGCGCCTCCGCCGTACGCTTCCCCCCGCAGCAAACGGCCGTCCTCGCCAAGAGCTCAAAAACGGCATCCCCGATGTGCGCCAGGGCGAGGCACGACATTCCGCGCAGCTCATCCTCAGTCATTATCCGCTCATCCCACGGCATAAGGCACCTCCGTTTCAGCGAGCGCGACGTTGAACACATTGCCCATAATCAGGATTATCGCGCAGGCGTACATCCATATCATCATAATAATCACCGACGCCAGCGAGCCGTAAACAAGCGCGTATTTCGCCGAAGCGCTTATCATACGCGAGAACGCGGCGCTGACCGCGACGACAAGTGCCGCGGCGGCAAGTGCCCCCGGAAGCCGCCGCGTCCGGGGCTCACCCCGCGCCGCCTTCGGCGCCGTGACCTTGTAAATCGCGTAGATCATCGCGAACATTATGAGAAACAGCAGTAAAAACCGCATCCAAAGCCACGCCGCCGTAATATCCCCGAGCGCCAGATGCTCTTTCAGCGCCCCCATAAACCACTCCCCCGTCACGATGACAAGCCCGGAGGCGTATACGGCGGCGAGGAACGCCAGCGACATCACGAAGCTCGCCAGATGCCCGAGCAATCCCGAAAACCGCTTTTCCCCCTGAATTCCGCCCATGACGCCCATAATCGTGCGGAACGCCGACGACGAGGACGTTATCATGACGCCGAGCCCCGCCGCTGTCATAAGCGCCGTCATATTGCCGTTCACATACCCCAAAAAGTCGCTTATGACATCTATGGCCGCCGACGGTATGATGTCCCTCAGGCTGAAAAACAGCTCGTTTTCCGTGATGTTCAAGCTCCCGAGCACCGCCGTGGCGCACAGCAGAAGGGGAAACAGCGAAATTGTGACGCAGTACGACAGCGCCGCCGCAGAGCGCGTCACGTGCTCCCTGATGAAAATCTCCGCTATCCTCCTAAGCACGCGTGCCGGGCGCGTATCAATGAGCTCTTTTGCTTTCATTTGACCGTTCATCTCCGAAAACGCCTGTCCGGCGTCCGCAGTGGACGCCGGACAGGCTCATTTGATCGACCGGAGACCGGGCTATCTCGACTCAAAAATCTTGATGATTTCCTCGAACGGATCCTTTTCCTGCTCGACGGGCGGTTCCGGGGGCGCGGGCGGCGGCGTCTCACTTACACGCGCGGCGTGTCTCGGCGCCGCCGTGAACGCCGGGCTCTGCTCCCCGAACAGCGGGGCGCGCCTTGTCGGCTCCTGTTGTTTCGCGGGAGACGCCGCGACGGCGCCCGCCTTTGGCGTATCCGGGAATTTCGTCGCTATTATCGCGACGCGGAGCCTGTCTTCCATGGATTCGTCGAGGCTCGCGCCTATTATGACGTTCGCGTCTGGGCTGATGGCCTCGTACACGATCTCCGCCGCCTCCGCGAAGTCGTCAAGAGCCAAATCCCTGGATCCGGTGAAATTGATGAGGATGCCCGCCGCGCCGTTTATGGAGGTCTCCATGAGCTGGCTCGCGACTGCCTTGCGGACAGCCTCCTCCGCCTTCGTCTTGCCGGTCGCCTCCCCGACGCCCATATGCGCGTACCCGGAATCTTTCATCACAGCCGTCACGTCTGCAAAATCCACGTTCATAAGTCCCGTGTTCATCACGATATCCGTTATACTCGCCACCGCCTGCCCGAGGACATTATCGGCGATTTCATACGCATTGTCGAGCGTGAGCTTCTGCTCCGTTATAAAACGCAGCCTGTCGTTCGGTATGACGAGCAGGGAGTCCACCTTCCCCAACAGTGAGTTTATCCCCTCCTCCGCCTGGCGGAAGCGACGCGCCGCCTCAAACGTGAACGGCTTTGTCACTATGCCGACCGTGAGCGCCCCCGTCTCGCGCGCGATATCCGCGATAACGGGCGCCGCCCCCGTGCCGGTGCCGCCGCCCATGCCCGCCGCTATGAACACCATATCGGTATTTTCAAGCGCCTTCGCGATATCGTTCCGCGATTCTTCGGCAGCCTTCCTGCCCACCTCCGGATCCGCGCCGGCGCCCTGCCCTTTCGTAAGCTTTTCGCCGATTTGTATCTTGACGTCCGCTTTGGATCTGGAAAGCGCGGGCTTGTCCGTATTCACGGCGATGAACTCGACGCCTTTCATGCCGTAGTTCACCATCCTGTCCACCGCGTTGTTCCCCGCCCCGCCGACTCCTATCACCTTTATGACTACGACATTGTCCGGTCCCGTTTCTACTTCGAAAGCCGCCATATTTCAAACCTCCATTAATTTGTCGTCTGTTTCACTTTAATCTCACATATTCTATAACGAAAAATCCGTGCGGTCAATACAAAAATGTGAGAAAATCGTAAAATTTCGGATTTTTATTGCGAAACCGGGGTCAGCTCGCGCCATCAGCGTCCGGATTGACGTATGTTCTCCCGTCCTTTGACACGTCAATGCGCCCCCGGAAACCCGGTTCCCGCTCAAGCTCGGAGAGGAATTTATCGAGCTTGAACGACGCGTTGTCCCCCCCGCCGAGATTTACGCTCACGTCGCCCCTGTACGTGAATGTTATCGCGCTGATGTTCGTTATATCGAGGTTAGACACATCCCCCGCTATGCCCCGGCTCTCTATCGCTGACAGCACTTCAAGCAGGAACCCCCTCTGCGTCTCATAGCTCTCCTCCGTTTCGAGCTGTCCGCCCTCCTTGGGCGTACGAGGGGAAAAGCCGGAGACACGTATGAGCCCCGCCGTCCCCGCAAAGTCCGTCCGTTCCAGCACGCGTCCGCCGGAATCTATCTTCCAATAGCTCCCGCCCTCCGCCACCGCCGCGACGGCGCGGCTTTCCGTTATCTCTATGACGGCGGTGCCGGGCGCGCGCCGCTCGATGCGCACGACGGCGACATACGGCATAGCCCCCGTGATCCGGCGCGCGGCGGCGTCGCGGTCCATGAAGAACAGATTGTCCCCGCGCTCTATCCCGGACGCGGAAATGATCTCATCCTCCGTGTACCGCATACTCCCCGTGACCGTTATGCGCTCCACCCTGAAAAATACGCTCACCCCGAATATGATTATGAACAGCGCCAAAAGCGCCGCCACCGGCGTATATACGGCCGCGCCGCGCCGCCGCCTCCCGTTTTTTCTGCTTCCGCCCGCCATCTTCCGTAACTGCCTTTCTTGTGTGTTTCTTCGCGCCTTGCGTCTTTATTCAGAACGCCTACGCTCTCCTTATTTCCGCGCCGAGCGCGCGGAGCGTGTCCTCCAGCCCGTCGTATCCCCTGTCGATGTGATGCAGACCCGAAATCTCCGTTACGCCCTCCGCGCCGAGCGCCGCCACCGCGAGCGCCGCCCCGCCGCGCAAGTCCGTCGCCGTCACGGGCGCCCCTGTGAGCTTATCCGTTCCCGTCACCATCGCCACGCGCCCTTCTATCTTGATATCCGCGCCGAGTCTGCGCATTTCCTCCGCGTGCCTGTACCTGTTCTCGAAAATGTTTTCGACAAACGCCGTCGTGCCTTTCGCGCGCAGCGCCGCCGCCATAAGCTGGGGCTGCGCGTCCGTCGGGAAGCCGGGATACGGCTCCGTTATTACGGGGCGGACGGCTCTGAGGTTCCCGTCCGACTCGATATAAAGCGTCTCCCTTTCCGCGCGTATCTCGCATCCCATTTCGCGGAGCGTCCCGACGACGGTGGCAAGATGCGCCGGAATCACGCCCGAAAGCTCCACCTTGCTCCGCGTCGCCGCCGCCGCCGCGAGATACGTCGCCGCGACTATGCGGTCCGGGATCACGCTGTGGGAGACGTCGGCGCTTATCCTCGTCCCCTCCACTACCACCGTCGGCGTCCCCGCGCCGTAAGCGTTCACGCCGAGCGCGCGCAGATAGCACTGCAGGTCCCATATCTCCGGCTCCCGCGCGGCGTTCGTGACTATCGTCGTCCCCTCCGCGAGGCTCGCCGCGAGCATAGCGTTCTCCGTCGCCCCGACGCTTGGAAAACTGAGGTTCACGCGCCGTCCGCGCAGTCGCGCCGCCCGACATATTATGCTCCCCCCTTCTTCCGTAATTTTCGCCCCGAGCGCCCGGAGGGCGCCGAGATGCAGGTCTATGGGCCGGGGCCCGAGCTCGCACCCCCCCGGCAGGGAGAGAGACGCCTCCCCGCCCCGCGCAAGCAGCGCGCCGAGGAAAATAACCGAGCTGCGCATTTCGCGCATGAGCCCGTGCGGAATATCGAGCCTGGACAGCCCCCTCGAATCCACCGCCACCTCCCTGTCCCGCCGCTCTGCCCGGCAGCCGAGGTGCCGGAGTATTTTTATCGCCGCCTCCACGTCGGACAGTTTGGGACAGTTATGTATTACGGTCTCTCCGTTTGCCAGAAGCGACGCCGCTATAATCGGCAGCACGCTGTTCTTCGCGCCATGTACACGGACCTCGCCCCGCAACTCGCGCCCGCCCGTTATTCTCAATACGCTCATGACTACCCCCCTGAAGCCGTTTGTCATAAGGCATATTATGACGCGCGCGCGAATACGGTTACCGAAGTCAGCCTTTAAGAAGCGCGATTATCTCATCCGCGAGACGCCCGGCGGCGCCCGGCGCCCCGAGCGCCCTTTGCCTCTCCTCCATTTCCCGCAACCTCTCGCGGTCGCGAAGCAACCCCGCCGCCGCCTCATAGAGCGTATCCCCCGTCGATTCCGCCTCGCCCAGCATCACCGCCCCCCCGTTATCGCGCACCGCGCGCGCGTTTTCCGTCTGCTCATCGTTTGCGACATACGGGCTGGGGACAAGCACTGCCGCGCGCCCTATCGCAGAGAGCTCCGCGAGCGTAGAGCCCCCCGCCCTGCACAGCGCGAGGTCGGCGCCCGCCATAACGCGCGGCATATCGTCTATATACGCGCGGATATCGATGAAATCCGGCGCCCGCCCGTCCGGGAACACGGCTTTTTTCAGGCTCTCCGCCGCCGCCGCGCTCCCGGCGGCGTGTATATGGCGGAAGCCGCGCCCCAAAGCGCGCTCCCTCATATTCCGCGCGATAAAGCCCTTCATGCGCTCGTTCATCCCGGACGCGCCGAGCGAGCCCCAAAAGGACACGACGACGCTTTCAGCCTCGCCGATTCCGAGCTCGCGCCTCGCGGAGGCGCGCGTATACCTCAGAAAGCTCTCTCTCACGGGGGTTCCGACGACGCCGACGCGCGACGGGTCGGCGTACCGCCCCTCTCTCCCGGGAAACGCCGTGAACACGCGCGTCACTGTTCCGGAGAGCATTCTCGCCGCAAGGCCCGGCTCCGCGTTCGACTCGTGCAGGATTGTAACAGCCCCCGCCCGCGCGGCCGCTTTCAGCACGGGATAGCATATATACCCCCCCATGCCGACGGCGGCATCCGGCGCGAAGCCTCCAACCAGCGCCCTCGCGCGGCGCGACGCCGTAATGAGCATCGCGGCGGCTTTGATATTGTACGCGAGCTTTTCCGGCGAAAAGCCGCGCTTTATGCCGCGCATCTCTATATTCGCAAGCTCATAGCCAGCCTGCGGGACAAGCCTCCTTTCCATCTCCCTGCCCGCCCCCGCGAACAGTATGCCGCACCCCGGCAGCGCCCGGCGGAGCGCGTCCGCCGTCGCTATCGCCGGATTCAAATGCCCGGCGCTGCCCCCCGCGGCAAATAAAAATTTCATACGCCGTCACCCCGCCCGCGTAATCGGCATATCGCGCGAAATCGACAGTATTATCCCCATCTCCGCGAGCTGCACGACAAGGGCTGAACCTCCGTAGCTGAAAAACGGCAGCGAAATCCCGGTGCAGGGCAGAAGGTTCGTCACCACGGAAATGTTCAGGAACACCTGAATGGCGAGCATACCCGTGATACCCGAAGCGACAAGCGCGTCGAATTTCCGGCGCGCGTGCATGGCAATCCAAAAGCCGCGTATTATCAGCAGCGCGAAAAGCGCGAGTATCAGCGCCGCGCCGATAAACCCGAACTCCTCGCAGAAGATGGCGAAAATATAGTCGTTGTGCTCCTCCGGCAGATACAGATACTTCTGGCGGCTCTGCCCAAGCCCCAGACCCGTCAGCCCGCCCGACCCGATGGCGTACAGTGACTGCAAGGTCTGATACCCGCCGCCCGACGGATCCGCCTCCGGATGGAGCCAGAACACGATCCTGCGGAACGCGTAGTCCCCCCCGCCCGTCGCGGCTATTTCCGCGTAGCTGCTCTCCGCCCTCGATATCAGGAACCCCGCCGCGATCACGGCGGCGGCGACGGCGGCGACGCAGAGCTTCATATCAAGCCCGCCCGCGAACATCACGACGGCGGCGATCGCGACTATTATCACGGCGGCGGAATTGTGCGGCTCCCGCAGCAAAAGCGCCACCGTGACACCCAGCGCGCCCGCGAACGGCGCCGCCGCCGAGACAAAGCTCTTCCACGAGGATTTTTTCAGCTTCCTCAGCGATTCCCCGTATTTGCACATCATCACGGAGAACGACATTATGATGCCGAGCTTGGCTATCTCAGACGGCTGCGCGGTGGTGAATCCGAGATCGAACCAGCGCCGGGCGCCGTTTATGGGCTTCGCGAAAAGCACAAGCGCGAGCAGAGCGACGGAGAGCGCCAGGAGCCACATCGAACCCCGGCGCATGGTTTCCACCCTGACGCGCGATACCAATACCATCGCCGCCGCGCCCGCCGCCGCGAAGGCGAACTGCCGCGTGAAGTAGTGCGCCGGCTTCCCGAGCTCATAATACGCGCTGGCGGAGCTCGCGGACAGCACCATAAAGACGCCGGCCGTCAAAAGGAGCAGCACGAGCAGTAAGAACTGCAAATCTATATGCCCGCGCCGCTCCATCGGCGCGAACACCTCTTCCTCCGCGCGGTCGCGCGATAAGCGCCGCGCGCGCGCGTACCCCATCTTTGCCAAGCTCCCCTCCCCCTTCATATCATACCGAATATCTCAGCCTTGCCGCCAGATAAGAAATAACCGCGAACGCGGCCGAAACGCCCGTGAACGCGAAAAACAGCTTGTATTCGCTCCAGCCGCACAGCTCAAAGTGATGATGTATAGGCGCCATTTTGAAAAAACGCTTCCCGCGCGAGAGCTTGAACCAGCCCACCTGTATGACGTCCGAGAGCGCCTCCAAAAAATATACGAACCCGAGCGTAATGAGAATAAGCGGCATATCGAGCACGAACGCGAGCGCCGCGACGGAACCCCCGATGAACTGCGCGCCCGTTTCCCCCATGAACATTCGCGCCGGATGAAAATTGAACGGCAGGAAGCCCAAAAGCCCCCCCGCGAGCGCCGCGGCGTATATCCCCGCCCCGCCCGAGCCGGAGACGAGTCCTATCGCGGCAAAGCACACGGCGACGGGAACCGTAACGCCCGTCAGAAGCCCGTCCGCGCCGTCCGTCAGATTGGCGCCGTTGACCTCCGCCACGATGACGAACGCCGCGAACGCGAGATACAGCGGTTCCGGCAGAGGTATCGAAACGTTGACGAACGGTATATAAAGATTCGGCGTGAGATGCCCCTCGAGCCGCACGAGCAGTACGAACGCGACGGCGATCGCGAGCTGCAAAATGAATTTCTGCGACGCCGTAAGCCCGAGGTTCCGCTTTTTCCTGAGCTTTTCGATGTCGTCTATAAACCCGATGGCACCGTAAATCGCGGCGAGCGCAAGCGGCAGGAGCGCGGTGTAGTCCCCGCCCCTTATATTCGGCAAGCCGACGGTGAAGCACACGAGCGCCGCGGCGAAAATAAACGTCACGCCCCCGAGTATCGGCGTCCCCTGTTTTGAAAGATGCCCCGGCGGACCGTCCTCACGTATGGACTGCCCCGCTTTCAGGCGGCGCAGAACCGGCAGCGTGACAAGCCCCGAAAGCGCGGACGCCGCGGCGGCGACCGCCGCCGCGGCCGCGAGCGTCCTCACAGCCCCGCCTCCGCCTCAAGCGCGCGTGCCGCCTCTGCGACTATCTCCCGCTCATCGAAGGGGCGCTTCTCCTCACCGACCTGCTGGTATGTCTCATGCCCCTTGCCGGCGAGAATAAGCGTATCCCCGGGCTTCGCGCTCCGGATCGCCCAGAATATGGCCTCGCGCCTGTTCTCTATGGCGGCGTAGGGCGTTTTTGTCTCTTTCATCCCGCCGAGTATATCGTTTATTATCGCGTCCGGCGCTTCCGTGCGCGGATTGTCGGAGGTGACTATGACGAAATCCGAAAGGCCGGCCGCCGTGGCGCCCATCAGCGGTCTTTTTGTTTTATCCCTGTCCCCGCCGCAGCCGAACAGCGTCACAACGCGCCCCGACGCGCAGCCGCGTATCGCCTCTATGATGTTTTTCAGCGCGTCCGGCGTGTGCGCGTAGTCTATGACCACCGTGAAATCCCGTCCCTCCGGAATCGGAACAGTCTCCGCCCTGCCGCGGACGCCGGAGCAAGAAGTGAGCGCCGAGGCGGCGTCCGCCAGCGCAAAGCCCAGCGCCTTTACCGTAAGCATCGCCGCAAGCGCGTTGTACACGGAGAAAAGCCCCGGTATGCGTACCTCCGTCCGTCTGAGCTCCCCTATCATAAGCGCGCAGAACTCCGCCTTGCCCGGCAGCAGCTTGATAAGCTTCGCCACAAGATCAGCCGAGTCGTCCTTCGCGGAGTACGTGAAAATCTCGCACGGCGCGCCATCCGTGAGCGCCGCCGCCGCCTCGTCGTCAATATTGACGACGCCCCGGCGCGACTGACGAAACAGCTTCGCCTTCGCGCGCGCGTACTCCTCCATGCTCCCGTGAAAATCGAGATGATCCTGCGTGAGATTAGTGAAGACACCGGCCTCAAACATAATCCCCGCGACGCGCTCAAGCGCGAGGGCGTGAGAGGAAACCTCCATAACGGCATACTCACAGCCGCCGTCAGCCATTTCCGCGAAAAGCCCGTGCAGGGCAAGCGGTTCCGGCGTCGTGGGCGTCGTGCGCTCTGAGGAAACTGTTTTTTCGCCTATCATATCGCCGACAGAACCTATCAACCCCGCGGGCTTGCCCGTTATCCCCTCCAGCATCTGCTTTATGAGATACGCCGTCGTCGTCTTGCCGTTCGTCCCCGTGACGCCTATGATTTTCAGCCTATCCGCAGGCCTGTCGAAATAATTCGCCGCCGCGAGCGCCAGCGCCGCGCGCGTGTCCGGCGCTGACGCGTACGGAACATCCATATCCGGCGCCCTCTCGCACAGGACGCAGACGGCGCCCCGCTTTACGGCGTCCGCGATAAAGTCGTGTCCGTCGCGCTCCAAGCCGCGCGCGGCGACGAAAAGGCACCCCGGCGACGCCCGTCGCGAATCGCAGCATACGCCCGAAATGTCCATGTCCGCGTTCGCGCGCATATCGCTTATATCGATGCCGCGCAGTATTTCCGATAGTTTCACCGTGATTGCCCCCTCGCGTTCCCGCTGCTGTTTTAATATTGCCCCTGAATACTCTTGTCGATCAGCGTAACCTCTATGACGGCGCCGACAGCCGTCATCCCCCCCGCCGGGACAGACTGCACGGAAACCGACGCCCCTGATGCCGCCGCCGAAACGCCCGTACTTCGTATAAACAGCCCCGCGTTTTCCAGCGCGCGTTTCGCCTCTCCGTATGACAGCCCCACGAGCGCCGGCACCGTAATCTCCGCCTCATCCGGGCGCTTGCCCCCCATGTATATTATGACCTTCGTCCCCGGCGACACAGCCGCGTTAGGCGCGGGGAGCTGGTCTGTCACCGTCTCTCCGTCGCCGACCGTTTGACAGGACAGCCCCGCCTTGTCGAGCGCCGCCGCCGCCTCATCGGTCGTTTTGCCGCCGAGCTTCGGCACGGAGACGTCGAGCTGTTTCGCCTCTTCCTCCGTGTACTGCGGAATCACACCGAGGTACGGCAGGGCCTCGGACATTATCTTCCCCACAACGGGCGCCGCCATATTCCCGCCGCTGATATACCCCGCGGACGGCGACGGATTGTCGAGCAGCACGAGCACAACGAGCCTCGGATCGTCCATCGGCGCCGCGCCGCAGAAAGACACCTTGTATTCCTTGACGCCCTCCGCCGCCTCTTTAACCGTGTCCGTCGTCGTACCCGTCTTGCCGCCGACGCGGTAACCTTTGACGTAAGCGTTCCTCCCCGTGCCCTCACTGACGACGTTTTCGAGTATTTTTCTCACGACCGCCGACGTCTCTTCGCTTACGACCTGCCGCACGGGGCTCGGCTCCGCGTTTTTCACGATATTGCCGTCCGCGTCCGTCACGCGCTTCACTATATGGGGCGTGTACATATTCCCGCCGTTGACGACAGCCGACACCGCCGTTATGAGCTGCAGCGGCGTAATGTTGAACGTCTGCCCAAACGACGCGGAGGCGAGCTGGGTCTTGTTCCCCGGCTCCGTGAACACCTCCGGGCTCCACCATATGCTCTCGGATTCGCCGGAGAGATCCACGCCCGTCCTGTCGAAAAATCCGAACGCCTCTATATATTTATAGAACTTTTCCGCGCCGATGCTCAGCCCTATCTTGATGAAGGCGATGTTGCAGGAATTCTGCACCGCCTCAGAGAGCGTCTGGTTCCCGTGCCCCTCCGCCTTCCAGCAGTGATACGGCGCGCCCGTGCGCCCCGGCACCCCGTGCAGTTCCCCGCCGCAGTCGAACGTCGAGCTCTCGTCAACTAAGCCTTCCTCCAGCGCCATGGCGAGCGTAATTATCTTGAAAACGGAGCCCGGCTCATACGTGTCGGAAATGGCTTTGTTGCGCCACTGCCTCTGACGCGCCGCCAGAAGCGCCGCCGAATACTCCTCGCCCTCCAGCCCCGCGAGCGCCTCTGTGATCTCGTCCGAGACGTCGAACGGCGCGTTGAGGTCGTAATTGCCGAGGCTCGCCATTCCGAGTATTTCCCCCGTTTTCGGGTTCATCGCGATGGCCGCCGCGCCGCCCTCCGCGCCGAAATCGATAGTCGCTTGCTTCAAATGCTTTTCGAGATAGTATTGTATCGTAGAATCGATGGTGAGCGCAATATCGCAGCCGTTTTCCGCGTCGAAATAATTTTCGTAGTCAGAGAACAGCATATCCGTCCCGGCGACGTTTTTCAGGCGCACGACGCGCCCGTCCGTCCCCGTGAGGTAATCGTCGTATTTGGCCTCCAGCCCTTCAAGCCCGTAATTGTCCGTGCCGACGAAACCTATAACGGAGCTCGCGAGCGAACTCTGCGGGTAATACCGCTTTGAATCCTCCGACAGATACACGCTCGTCAGCTTGTTGTCGGAGATGTACTGCCGGACGGCGGCGGCCTCCTCACCCTCTATCTTGCGCTTGACCGGCAGACCGCGCTGCTCCGTGTTCGCGAATTTCGCGAGTATGGCCTCCCTGTCTTCCCCGAGCAGTTCGGAAAGCGCCGAGGAAATCGACGCCGCGTCCTCCCCGTTCAGCTTCAGCATATACGGGTCTATGTACACCGTTTCCGCCGTCGCGGACACCGCGAGCGCCTTCCCGTTTACATCATAAATCGTCCCGCGCGAAGCCTTGACGACGGACTCCCGCGTCTGCTGCTCTATCGCCTTCGCCTCAAGCTCCCCGTGGCGGCGCACCTGGACATCAAACAGCTTCCATCCGAGCGTCAGGAACGCGGCGACACCGCATATCAAAAGCAGGATGAACGAGCGGCCTATCACCGCCCCCATCGGCTCCTCTCCGTCGCGCCGTATTTTTCTCACCGCACCGCTCACGCTCCGTTTTCAAGAATTATGGATAAAAAGATTATATGGACGCGCTATTTGAAGTATTCCAATATCCACGCCATAAAGCCCCCCGCGCCTTCCGCCGCCTTCGCGGAAGCGGGTATCACCGCCTTGTCCTCCGGCGCGGTCTCCGCCCCTCGCAGCGCGGCGTTCTGCGCGCGCGCCATCCCAAGCTCCTCCACGGCATAGCGCTCTATCTCTTTCAGGTCAAACGCGCGTTCATACTCCACGCGCAACGCGCTGTTCTCCGCGCGGCGCGCGTCCAGCTTTTCCGCTATGCCCGCCCTTGACCGGATTCTCCGCACCCCGGAGCGCACGCCCGTAATGTCCGCAGATATGTCCATCAACTCTATCCGCGAAAACAGGCAAGCCGCCGCGAGGAACGCTATGAACGCGCCCCCTATTACGGAAAACGGCGAGACACGCGGCCCGGCGGCCTCCCGAGGTATCGCCGCCGGCCTTACAGCCGGAACAACCTCCTCCGCCGCCGCCCCCGCGTATATATAACTTTCCTTCCTCAGAGCCGAAACAGCCATGCCTTCATTTCTCCTTCGCTTGCCGTATTGTCAGCCCGCCATCCGCTCCGCTATACGGAGCTTCGCGCTTCTCGCGCGCGGGTTTTCGCTTATCTCATCCCCGCCCGGGACTATGGGCTTCTTCGTGACGATTTTCATCGACGGGACGAAGCCGCAAACACATTCCGGCAGTTCCCTCGGGCAGACGCAGCCGTCCGTCCAGCCGCGAAACGCCGTCTTTACAAGCCTGTCCTCAAGCGAGTGGAAACTTATCATCGCTATCCTCCCGCCGTCCCGCAGTATGCCCGGCACCGCGCCAAGCAAACGCCTTATCTCCCCGAGCTCGTCGTTCACCGCTATGCGCACCGCCTGGAACGTCCGCTTCGCGGGGTGCTGTTTCTCCCGCCGGGCGCTCCCCGGCATCGCGGAGCGGACTATGTCCGCAAGCTCGTCCGTGGTCTCTATCGGCTTTGCCGCCCGCCGTTTGACAATCGCGGAGGCTATCCTCCCGGCATGCCGCTCCTCCCCGTATTCGTAAAGCATCCTCCGCAGTTCCTCCTCGCTCCGCTCATTCACGACGGCGCGCGCCGTCAGCGTGTCTTCCCTGTTCATCCTCATATCAAGCGGCGCGCTTTGCGCGTATGAAAACCCGCGTTCCGCCCTGTCGAGCTGCGGGGACGACACGCCGAAATCGCATAAAATCCCGTCCGCCTTGTCCTCTCCGAGGCTTTTCAGTATCTCCGGCGCGTCGCCGAAATTCGCGTGTACGAACCTCGCCCGCCCCGCGTAGGAACCCAACCGCTCCCGCGCCGCCTCAATCGCGTCCGCGTCGCGGTCCGCGCCTATGAGCCTCCCCCCGCGCTTCAATATTTCAAGCGCGTGCCCGCCGAAACCCAGCGTACCGTCAAAGTATAACCCGTCACGTTTGACTCTTAAACCGTCCGCGGCCTCGCGGAGCAACACGGGCGCGTGGCTCATTTCAACTTCTGCTCGCGCCGCTCGCGCAGACGCTTTTTCATCTCCGCGTATTTTTCGCGCGTACAGTTCACGTCGTTGACGCTTTCCCATTCGTCCGTGTTCCAAAACAGGATCATAGAGCCGTTACCCACAATCGTGACCCTCTCGCCGAGACCGATTTTATTGCGGAATTTCGGCGGGATGAACACCCTGCCCTGCGCGTCGATCCTGCACGGCGCGGTGTTCGCCCTCCAGTGCAGGCCCTCATCCGGGTCGATCTCGTCAAACTCGTCGCTGATTCTCTTGTACGCCTCCTCCGTATATCCCTCCAAGCAGTTTTTGTCCGAAAACGTCAGGTAAAACATCTCCCCAAGCGTCCCGCGAAGCTGAGAAGGCACGGAAATACGGCTCTTTTGATCGAGCTTGCCCGGAAATGTGCCGGTCATCGTATCGTTCGCCACGGCCTCGCGCTCCTTTCCGCCCTCGGCATTTTTGGGATTTAAGTGACTTACACTCACATCCAATGAACTCTATCCCTATTATACAGCGCATTTTCAGAAAAGCAATACCTGAAACGAAAAAATTTCAAAAAAATTTTCATGGGGTTAACTTGTTAAACGCTTGCGCCATAGGCACAATATATAGCGGTTTGGGTGGGGACTGTGTGTGCGGCCGTCCCCGGTCGCCCCCGGCGCGGCGACGTACCCATCGCAAGGACGGATAATATCCGCCCGCAATCCGCACGCGCGTTCCCGCAAAAAAATTTTTTCAAAATTTCAAAAAAATTATATGTCAAGCGTTTTTGATATTGTCTCAAAAAAAAGAAAAGATAAGCGAAGAAGAGGGGTACGAAAGAAGGCGTGGGAACGGGTGGCCAAGGGGGGGGGCTGCTCCCCCCCCTTGACACATTGTAACAAAGGAGCGTTGTCAAGGTCGGGTAGTATTTGCTGCGCAAATCTCCACCCTACCCTTGACAAGGGGAGGGCAGCTAAGCGGAAACAGGTGCGC
>JAITJC010000011.1 GCA_031279125.1 Oscillospiraceae bacterium | reverse complement strand
GAGTATGGCGAGCATTGCGTCAAACGTCGCTTTGTGTATGCCGAATAACACTTGATACTTCGCTTCGGGCAAATTGCCAATTCGCGTTTTGTTGTCCATGACGTTACTATACACCTTTTTGCGAAATTTTGCAAGGTTTTAGGACAGGTCTATTGAGAAACCCCTCCTGCCTATGGCGATGTTTTTATGGTGAATACATCTTACCATATCAGGGCTTGGGTTTCTCTCTTTATTGGTTCACATCATTGTACATCATACACCCCGGAGCTTTGGCTCCGGGGTGCTTTTTTATGCCGCCGCGCATATTCCCGGACAGGCCCGAATAGTAATTATCGGCGGGGACTGACAGCGCCCCGCGGATGACGAACATACGGGGAAGGTGTGCGCGATTGGATACATTCGACGAGAAATATTTCGGTGCGGCGCGGCTTCTGCCTCAGGCGCTCCGCTCCGCCGCGCTCGCCCTGCCGCCGCCGGAACAGCGTCTGGCGGAGGAACTGCGCCTGCGCGCGGGGTTTCCGGTGAGCGCGGTCCTGCCGGGAGGGGAGCGCGGGCTCGGGGGCCCGGAGGTGCGCCCGAGCGACCTCGACGCCATGGCGGAGATAGCCACGGGAGCGTCCGCGCACTCCGCGCGGGGGACCATACGCGCGGGCTACATAAACGCCCCCGGCGGATACAGAATCGGGCTGTGCGGGGAAACCGTCGCGGACTTGTCGGGCGTTTCGGGTTTCAGGGTTCTCTCGTCCGCCGCCGTGCGAATCCCGCGCGAGATCGCGGGCGTCGCGAAAAGGGCGGCGGCGGCGCTCGGGGGGAAGATTGGGTCTTTGCTGATAATTTCTCCGCCGGGCGCGGGGAAAACGACGTTCCTGCGCGACCTCATACGGCTCGTGTCGGACGGGGAGCCGGGGCTCGGGATCGCGCCGTCGCGCGTCGCCCTCGCGGATGAGCGAGGGGAGATAGCCGCCGTCGCGGGGGGCGTGCCGCAAATGAACGTCGGGAGCAGGACGGATGTTCTCTCCGGTTGTCCCAAGGCGGAGGCGGCGATGATGCTGCTGCGCGCGATGAACCCGGAGACTCTCGCCCTCGATGAGATAACGGCGCCGGAGGACGCCGCCGCCGCCCGGAGCGCCGCGAATTGCGGCGTGCGCCTTTTCGCCACGGCGCACGCCGCCTCTCCGGAGGATCTCGCGCGCAAGCCGCTGTACGCGGAGCTTCTCCGCGGCGGCGTTTTCGGGACGGCGGTAGTCATACGGCGATGCGGCGCGCGGCGCGTATATGAAACGGAGCGCTTATGATAAAACTGCTGGGCGCCGCCCTTTTAATCGGCGGGACAAGCGCGTGCGGGATATCGGGGGCGATGCGTCTGAGGCGGCGGGCGCGCGTCCTCGCGGAGCTTGTCCGCGCGCTCGCCGCGATGCGGGGAGAGCTTGTGACGCGCCTCGCTCCGGTGCCGGAGCTCATAGAGCGCGCGGAGCGGCAGTCGGCGGGGCCGGTGGGCGCGTTTTTCCGCAATGTGCGTCTCCGCCTCGGGGAGCTTGGGGACACCGCGCTGTACGAGCTTTGGTCCGGTGCCGTCGGGGCGACGCCGGAACTGATGCTCACGGAGGAAGAAGCCGCCGTCCTGCGAGAGGCGCCGCGCGCCCTCGGGCGCTATGACCTCGCCGAGCAAAGGGATGCCCTGCTCCGCGCCGAGCGCCGGTTTGAGGAATTCGTCCGCCGCGCCGACGCGAAGCGGGACGCCGAATTCAAAACGCGAGCCCTGCTCGGTGCCGCCGCCGGTGTCTTCGTGGCGCTCCTCCTGCTGTGACGATGACTGAACGGAGTTTTTACGATGAATGTTGACCTGATTTTCAAAATAGCGGCAGTCGGAATACTCGTCGCCGTGCTCGATTTGCTGCTGTCGCGTTCCGGGAGAGGCGAGCAGGCGCTGCTGACGAGCATAGCGGGGCTCATCGTCGTGCTGATAATCATCCTGCGGGAGGTCAGCGGGCTGTTCGCGCTCATAAAAGACCTGTTCGGGTTTTAGCCGTGACGCAGCTTGCAAAGGCGCTCGCGGCGGCCATCACTGGCACCGCGCTCGGACTTGTCGTGCGGAAGAATAACCCGGAGTCCTCTCTCTTGCTGTCGGCGGCGGCGGCGGTTTTCGCGATGTATATGGGCTTTGAGGTCATAACCGGCGTCCTCGGCTTCGTCAGGCTGATAGCGGGCGAGGCGGGCATCCCGGACGCGACGCTCTCCATTGTGCTGAAAACGGCGGGCATTTCCGTCATAACGAAGCTGATATCCGATGTGTGCCGGGACGCGGGGCAAGCCTCGGCGGCATCCGGAGTGGAGTTCACGGGCGCGGCGACGGCGGTTTACGTGGCGCTCCCGCTTTTTCGGACGGCGCTTGATATGATTTATTCCTTGCTGCAGTAGGGGAGGACGGCACGAATGAAAAAGATGCTGCTCGCCGTGCTCATCGCCGCGCTGGCGATATCCCCGGCGACGGCGCTCGCCGCCGGGGAGGAAAACGGCGGCGCTCCCGGATTTTTCGGGGAGCAGGCGGACGCCGCCGGGGTGGGGCGGCTGGAGAAAGCGGTGCCGGAGGCGGCGGGGGAAATTCTCGGCGATATGAAGGTCGCGGACGCGCTGGACGCGGAGGGCGCGGTTTCGCGTCTTGTCTCCGGCGTCATTTCAAGGTTGCGCGGGATCGTCGCGTCCTCGCTGAAAAGCGCGGCGGCGGTGGTGTCGGCGGCCATGCTGTCCGGCGTGTTCTCCGCCGCGTTCCCCGGCAAAGGAGGGAATTACGCGAGGCTCGCCGGCGTTCTCGCGATATCCGCCGTGTCCGTATCGGGCGTGAACGCGTTCATCGGAATGGGCGGGGGCGTGATGGACGAACTCGCGATGTTTTCGAAAGCCCTTCTGCCGTGCCTCGCCGCGGCGTCGGCGGCGGGCGGGGCGATAACGTCGGCGGCGGTCAAATATTCCGCGACGGTGATGTTCCTCGATTTCGCCATAAGCGTCATGCGGAGCGTCATCATGCCGCTCATCTACGCCTACGCCGCGCTGTCCTCAGCGGAAGCCGCAGTATCGGCGGCGGGGGGCGGCGCTCCGGGTGCGGACGCGCTGGCGGGGGCGTCGTCGCTCGTCAAATGGCTCGCGAAAACGGCGCTCACGTGCGTCGCGCTCGCTTTTCTGACGTACACCTCGCTGACGGGCGTCATAGCCTCCGCGTCGGACGCCGTCGCCGTCCGCGCCGCGAAGGTGGCGATGAGCACGGCGCTGCCCGTGGTGGGCGGCATACTCGCGGACGCGGCGGACACCGTAATGTCGGGCGCGATACTCCTGCGGAACGCCGTCGGGGTGTTCGGATTCCTCGCCGTCGCCGCGGTGTGCGCCGCGCCTTTCATAAAACTCGGCGTGAACTATATGTTGTATAAGGCGGCGGGAGGGCTCGCCGGGGCGGTGGCGGACAAGAGCGCGTCCAAGCTCATAGACGCTTTCGGCGCGGCGTTAGGACTGACGCTCGGCATGACGGGCGTGACGGCGGTTATGCTGTTCGTGTCGATAGTTTCCGCGATAAAGGCCGCGACGTAGCAGGAGGGGGAAGATATGACGGAAGCTTTGAGGAACTGGGTATACGGGATAGTCGGAGCGGCTGTAGTGTCGGCGGTGACGCTCACGATAACGCCGGAGAGCAAGGCGAAGCGCGTCGCGGCAGTCGTGTGCGGGTTCGTCATGCTGACGGCGCTCATAAAACCGATAAAGAGCTTCGATTACGGCTCTTTCAGCCGGAGTCTGGCGCGTCTGCGCGAGGACGCCGGGGAATTTTCGGCGCCCGCTCTCCGGGCGAACGAAAATCTTACGCGGGCTATCATAGAGGAAGGATGCGCGGCATATATTTCGGACAAGGGGAAACTTCTCGGCATTTCCGGGCTGGAGGTCTCCGTCACGGCGAAGCTCGCCCCCGACGGGCAGTGGTATCCGGAGAGCGCGGCATTGCGGGCGGAGGCGGGGGAGGACAAACGCGCCGCGATCGCTTATGAAATCGAGACGGGGCTCGGGGTGCCGCCGGAAAAGCTGAGCTGGGAAGACAGGGGAGGCGGATGACGTGAAAAGCATAGTGGAAGCGCTTCGGGAGAAGCTGAAAAAGAGCGGCGCCGTTGGCTTCGCCGCGATAATAATCGCGTTCGGCATAGCGCTTTTGCTGCTGCCCTCCGGCGGCGGCACGGACGCCTCGGAGCGGTCGCCTCCGGAGGAAGCCCCGCGGGAAATTCCGTTCTCCCTCGAAGAAACGGAGCGCCGTTTTGCCGACGCGCTCGGACGGATAGAGGGCGCGGGGCGCGTTTCCGTGACGCTTGCCCTGCGCTCCGACGGAGAGACGTTCATCGCAACGGATAAAACCTACTCCGACAGGGGAGAGGGCGCGGGGAGAGAGCAGAAGGAGGATGCCGTCATAGTCGGCTCGTCGGGTACGGCGGAAGCGCCCGTCGTCGTCAAGCGCGGATACCCGGAATATCTCGGGGCGCTCGTGGTGGCGGAGGGCGCGGACAGCCCGGAGGTGAAGCTGCGGCTGCTTGGCGCGGTGACGTCGCTCACGGGACTCGGGGCGGATCGCGTTCAGGTGGCACCCATGCGCCGCGCGAATAACAGTTAAATTTCAGGAGGACAAAAAATGAGGACATTCAAAAGAAACGCGGTAATTGTCACGGTGACGCTGTTCGTGTGTGTGGCGGCGTATCTGAACTGGTCGTACGGCAAGCAGACGGAGGGGGAACCCGCCGAAGGGCTCGCGGAGGATGTCTCGCTGTCGGAGCCGGGGCAGGAGGGACTTCCGCCGGACACGGAAGCGGACGCGCCCGGGGACGGCGATGTTGACGAAGCGGGGCTGTTTTACGGCGGCATAGGCAAAAGCGCGGAGAGCTTTTTCGCCGAGGCGCGCATCAACCGAAGCCGGGCCCGCGACGCCGCCGTCGAAACACTCACATCCGTGAACGCGGCCGACGGGGCGTCGAAAGAGACGCTTGACGCGGCGCTGTCCAAAATAACGGAGATAGCCGATTACAGCAGGCTGGAAGCGGAGATTGAGGCGCTGATAATGGCGCGCGGCTTTTCCGACTGCGTGGCGTTCATATCCGACTCCGGCGTGAAAATCACCGTGCCGGCACCGCAAGCGGGGCTCTCGACGGTCGATGTGGCGAAGATCACCGACGTTGTGACGGAAGAGACGGAATTTTCAGCCGCCCGGCTGAAAATTATAGAGGTGCGGTAGGGACGGTGTGTTGGGTTCCCCGCGTTGTGGGGGCGGCCGCCCCCCCC
>JAITJC010000050.1 GCA_031279125.1 Oscillospiraceae bacterium | reverse complement strand
GCACGGATATTCCTATAGCCGTCGGCTTCGGCGTACACAGCCCGGAGCAGGCGGCGCGGATATGGGAGAGCGCGGACGGCGTCATAGTCGGCAGCGCCATCGTGGACATAATAGCCCGGTACGGCGGCGGCGCCGCGCCGCGCATAGAAGAGTACGTGAAGGGCATGACGCAAAACAACGCCGCGAGGTGAAAATCACTCCGCGGCGCTCTTTTGCGTTGGCGTCTACCTATCTTCCCGGGCCGTCTCCAGCCAAGTATTGTCGGCACAAATGAGCTTAACTTCCGTGTTCGGGATGGGAACGGGTGTACCCTCACCGTAATCGACACCAACTGCAAGAGCTAATATACCACACCTGAAATCGCTTGTCAACAGTTTTTTTTAAATTTTCGAAAAATTTTTTTGTAACAAAATTGTTAACCTTCGCCCGCCCTATTGACAAGCGCGGGCGCCGGTGGTAAATTACTTTTAGCACTCGGATGGGGAGAGTGCCAAAAAGACGCCGAAAGGAGTTGTTATAACGTATGGCAGCGCCCGAGGACGCGAAAAGCGGCCGCAAAAAAGAGATTTTGCGCGCCGTCATCGACCGGTACGTCGAAACGGCGGAGCCCGTGGGTTCAAAGTCCTTGCTATCGTCGCTGACGGCATCGTCCGCGACGATACGAAGCGAGATGGCGGCGCTGGAAGAGGATGGCCTGTTGGAGCAGCCGCACACGTCGGCGGGGCGCGTGCCGACGGCGGCGGGCTACCGAGTATACGTCAACGAGCTCATGCGGAGGCACCGCCTGTCCGTCGAGGAGACGGAAGAGCTGAACCGCGCTCTGCGCCGCCGCGTGACGGAGCTTGACCGCGTAATAGCCTACGCCGGTCAGATAGCTTCAAGACTCACAAGCTTCCCCGCGTACGCCCTGACGCGCGCGAAAACCGAGCTGACGGCTTTGAGGTTCGACATGATCGAAATCGACTCGCGCTCGTTCATCCTCGTCGCGATGCTCACGGGGGAGACGGTGAGAAACAAGCTGTTCCGTCTGCCGTCGTCCGCCCCGGAGGGGTTCTATGTCCGCGCGGAGGCGGTGCTCAACGCGAGCTTCACCGGCATAGCGGAGGGGGCTGTCACGGAGAGCCTCATATCGGCGGCGGAACGCGCGTCCGGCGACAGGCTCGGCGTGTTCGCGGCCATGGCGGCGTTCATAATCGAGCTCCTCGGCGATCCCTCGCGCGGGGGCTACTCCGTAACGGGGGGCGCGCGGCTGCTTGAGTATCCGGAGTTCCGCGACGCGGAAAAGGCGCAGAGGCTTCTCGGCTTCATGGAAGGGGACGGCGCCTTTTCAAGCCTGCCGTCCCCGGAGCAGAACGTCAAAACAAAAATCACTATCGGGCCGGAAAACCTCGCGCGGGAGCTGGCGGATACGAGCGTCGTCGTCACTCGCTGCGACATGGGGGACGACACGGAGCTGCTGCTCGGCGTCGTCGGGCCCACGCGAATGGACTACCCGCGCGTGCTGTCCCGGCTGCAATATCTCGCGCGGGGGCTGGCGGAGGGGGCGCGCGCGGAGCTCTCCGAGCCTCCGGGTGTCCCGGAGGACGAAATCCCCGGCCGCCGCCCGAGCGGCGAGAACCCCGGCTGACGCGCGCGCCGGGCGGAAAAAAACTGATGAAAGCAGGTGAAAGACATTGTCGTCAAAGAAAACGAAAGAACCGAAACTGCCGCCGGATAAACCCGAGGGCGGCGCGGAGGGCGAGCCCGAAACGGAAAGCGGGGCGGAAGCGCCCTCCCCGGACGATTTATTGAAACTGCTCGACGCCGAGCGGGAAAAATATCTGCGCCTTTACGCCGAGTACGAAAACTTCCGGCGGCGCAGCCAGAAAGAACGTGAGGAGACGTGCTCCAGGGCGAGCGCGGATGTCATAGCGAAACTGCTCCCCGTCTACGACAATCTCTCCCGCGCGCTTGAAACGCCCTGCTCCGACGAAGCGTTCCTGCGCGGGGTGGAACTGACGGCGGCGCAGCTCGATGAAATCCTAAAATCCCTCGGCGTGGAGGCGATACCCGCCGCCGGGGAAAAATTCGACCCCGAGCGGCACAACGCCGTTTCGAGCGTCGCGGCGGACGGCGCTCCGGGGGGTACGGTCACGGCGGAATTCCGGAAGGGCTTTACGCTGAACGGGAAGGTGATCCGCCACGCTGTAGTCCAGGTAAGCTCATAGCGCAAGAACCGTAAACTGTAAATTTTATTTTATCGGGAGGTAAACAACAATGGGCAAAATAATCGGCATAGATCTGGGTACCACGAATTCCTGCGTGGCCGTCATAGAGGGCGGAGAGCCCGCGGTCATCGCCAACGCGGAGGGCGCGCGCACAACACCGTCCGTCGTCGCGTTTTCAAAGGACGGGGAGCGCATGATAGGCGCGGTGGCGAAGCGCCAAGCCGTCACTAATCCCGAACGCACGATATCCTCGATAAAGCGCGAGATGGGCTCCGCGTACAAGGTCGCGATAGACTCCAAGCAGTACACGCCGCAGGAAATTTCCGCGATGATCCTGCAAAAGCTGAAAACGGACGCGGAGAACTATCTCGGTCAGAGGGTCACGGAGGCTGTCATCACCGTGCCGGCGTACTTCACCGACAGTCAGCGCCAGGCGACAAAGGACGCGGGCAAAATCGCGGGACTTGACGTCAAGCGCATACTCACCGAGCCGACGGCGGCGGCGCTCGCCTACGGCATCGACAAGGAAAACGAGCAGAAAATCATGGTCTATGACCTCGGCGGCGGCACGTTCGACGTGTCCGTGCTGGAGATAGGCGACGGCGTCATAGAGGTGCTCGCGACGGCGGGCAACAACCGCCTCGGCGGCGACGACTTCGACGAGTGCGTCGTGAACTATCTGCTGGCGGAATTCAAAAAATCCAACGGCATCGACCTCGCCGCCGACAAGCTGGCTCTCCAGCGTCTGCGCGAGGCGGCCGAAAAGGCGAAAATCGACCTCTCGGGCCTCGCGCAGACGAATATCAACCTGCCGTACATCACGGCGGACGCGGCCGGCCCCAAGCACCTCGATATGTCGCTGACGCGCGCGAAGTTCAACGAACTGACGGCGCACCTCGTCGAAAAAACGATGGAGCCGGTCAACCAGGCTCTGCGCGACTCCGGGCTCAGCGCCAACCAGCTGTCTAAGGTTCTGCTCGTCGGCGGTTCCACGCGCATCCCCGCCGTCCAGGACGCGGTGAAGCGCATAACGGGCAAGGAACCCTTCAAGGGCATAAACCCCGACGAGTGCGTCGCCGTCGGCGCCGCCATACAGGCGGGTGTGCTCGGCGGGGACGTGGAGGGGATCCTCCTGCTTGACGTGACGCCGCTGTCGCTCGGGATCGAGACGATGGGCGGCGTGTTCACGCGCCTCATCGAGCGCAACACGACGATCCCGACGAGGAAATCGCAGGTGTTCTCCACGGCGGCTGACAACCAGACATCCGTCGAGGTCAACGTCCTGCAGGGCGAGCGCGAGATTGCGCAGTACAACAAGTCGCTCGGGAAGTTCCATCTCGACGGCATAGCCCCCGCCCGGCGCGGCGTGCCGCAGATCGAGGTCGCGTTCGATATCGACGCCAACGGCATAGTCAACGTCTCCGCGAAGGACCTCGGCACGGGCAGGGAACAGCACATCACGATCACAAGCTCCGCGAACCTCTCCAAGGACGACATCGAAAAGGCGGTCAAGGAGGCCGAGCAGTACGCCGCGGATGACCGGAAGCGCCGCGAGGACGCGGACGCGCGCAACGCCGCCGATCAGGTCGTATACCAGTCCGAAAAAACGCTGTCCGAGCTCGCGGACAAAATTTCCGCAGAGGACAAGGGGACAATTGAGGACGGCATAACGAAGACGCGCTCCGCGCTCGCGGGGACGGACGTCGCCGCCATAAAGTCCGCGACGGAGGAACTGCAGAAATCATTTTTCGCCGTGTCGGAGAAGCTCTACGGACAGAACCGGGGGGATCCCGGCGCGCCCCCGCCCCCCGGCGCGGACGGAGGTGACTTCTACGACGCGGACTATGAAGTTGTGGACGACGACAAGCAGTAAATGGCTGAAAAAAGGGACTATTACGAGGCGCTCGGGGTCTCCCGCGGCGCCTCGGACGACGAGGTGAAAAAGGCGTTCCGCAAGCTCGCCAAGCGGTACCACCCCGACGTGAACTCCGGCGACAAAAACGCCGAGGCTCGCTTCAAGGAAATAAACGAGGCGTACGAAGTCCTCGCCGATGCGGAAAAAAAGGCGCGGTACGACGCCTACGGGCACGCGGGCGTGGATCCGGGTTTCGCCGCGTCCGGCGGGGGCGGCTTCGGCGGGTTCGACGGCTTCGGGGATCTCGGCGACATATTCGGCACAATCTTCGGCGGCGGCGGGCGCTCCGCGCAGTCGCGGAACGCCCCGCGCCGGGGGGAGCGCGTTGCCGTGAGCGTCTCGGTGAGCTTTGAGGACGCGGCGTTCGGTTGCGAAAAAGAGATTGAAATCACGCGCGTCGAAAATTGCGAAAACTGTTCCGGCACCGGCGCGAAGCCGGGGACGTCCCCGGAAAGGTGCGCGGAGTGCGGCGGGACGGGCGTTGTGACGCAGACGCGCCGGACGCCGTTCGGCGTCATGCAAAGCTCCGCGGAATGTCCGAAATGCGGAGGGCGGGGGAAAATCATAAAATCCCCGTGCGAGAAATGCCGGGGGGCGGGGCGCGTGCGCCGCCGGAAGACGGTCTCCGTGAAAATCCCCGCAGGGATAGACTCCGGGCAGGCGATAAATATGCGCGGTCAGGGCAGCGCGGGGATAAACGGCGGCGAGCCCGGCGATTTATACGTCAGCGTCACCGTCCGCCCGCACGAAATATTCGAGCGCGAGGGAACATCCGTCCTGCTCGAACTGCCGATTTCTTTCACGAAGGCGGCGCTCGGCGGAGAGGCGGAGGTCCCGACGCTCGACGGCAAGGTCAAATACGCGATCCCGGAGGGAACCCAAACGGGCACTATCTTCCGTCTGCGCGGGAAAGGCATCCCGAGTCTGCGCGGCACCGGGCGCGGCGACCAGCTTGTGACGGTCAGGGTCAGGACGCCGACGAACCTCACGCGGGAGCAGAAAGAACTCCTGCGCCTGCTTGAGGACGGAGACGGGGACGGGCGCGCTCGCGGGAAAAAGAAAAAGAAGCAGTAAAAAATCAGGACGGCAGTGCAAGGTACTCGTCGTACGTCATCTGTCTGTCCGTTATCCCGCCGTCCTTGAATTCTATGACGCGGTTGGCGACGGTCTGGATGAGCTGGTGGTCGTGCGTCGTGAATATGATGTTGCCCGCGAAGTCCGACATGCCGTTGTTCAGCGCGGCGACGGATTCGAGGTCAAGGTGGTTCGTCGGCTGGTCGAACAGCAATACGGACGCGCCGGAGAGCATCATCTTAGACAGCATACAGCGCACCTTCTCCCCGCCGGAGAGCACCTTCACGAGCTTATAGACATCGTCTCCGGAGAACAGCATACGCCCCAGGAACGTGCGCAGATAGCTCTCCCGCTTGTCCTCGGAGAACTGCCGGATCCAGTCGATGAGCGTCAGATCGCTGCCCTCGAAGTATCCGGAATTGTCCTTCGGGAAATACGCCTGCGTCGTCGAGACGCCCCATTTTACGCCGCCCTCGTCGGGCTCCGTCTCCCCGGAGAGGATTTTGAACATCGCCGTGATCGCCAGCTCGTCCGCGCCGATGAAAGCTATCTTGTCCTCGCGCCCCATTATAAAGCTCACCTTGTCGAGAACCTTCACGCCGTCAATCGTTTTGGACACGTCCGCGACTGACAGGCGGTCCTTGCCCGGCTCGCGCTCCGCCTTGAACCCGACCCACGGATAGCGGCGGGAGGATGCGGGCATCTCGTCAAGCGTGAGCTTGTCGAGCAGCTTGCGGCGGGACGTGGCTTGGCGCGACTTGGATTTGTTCGCGGAAAAGCGGCGGATGAATTCCTCCAGGTCGCGGATTTTATCCTCCGCCTTTTTGTTCTGCTCCTTTTGCAGACGCTGCATAAGCTGGGATGCGTCGTACCAGAAATCGTAGTTGCCGACGTACATTTTAATTTTGCCGAAATCGATGTCCACGATATGCGTGCACACGGTGTTCAGAAAATAGCGGTCGTGCGAGACGACAATCACGGTGCCGGCGTAATCCATCAGGAAGTCCTCCAGCCAGACGACGGAGTTCACGTCGAGGTTGTTCGTCGGTTCGTCGAGCAGTATGATGTCTGGGGCGCCGAAAAGCGCCTGCGCGAGCAAAACCTTTACCTTCTGGCGCGGCTCAAGCCCGCCCATCCGCTTCCCGTGCAGGGCTACGGGCAGACCCAGCCCCTGCAGAAGCTGCGATGCGTTCGCCTCCGCCTCCCAGCCGCCGAGCTCCGCGTACTCCTCCTCAAGCTCCGCCGCGCGCAGGCCGTCCGCGTCGGAAAAATCCTCTTTCGCGTACAGCTCGTCCTTTTCGAGCCCGCAGGCGTAAAGGCGCGGGGAGCCCATTATGACCGTCTGCAAAACGTCGTGCTCGTCGTACATGTTTTGATCCTGCTTGAGCGCCGACATGCGCACGCCGGGCTTCATATCCACGGAACCGGAGGATGGGTCCAGCTCCCCGGAGAGAATTTTCAGGAACGTCGATTTGCCGGCGCCGTTCGCGCCGATGACGCCGTAGCAGTTGCCGGCGGTGAACCTCAGGTCTACTCGGGAGAACAGAACGCTGCCTCCGTATTGCAGGGACAGATTGCTTACCGTTATCATAGCGGGGATTTCCTTTCATACCGTCATTACGGATAAACTACAGGAAAACGGCGCGTTTGTCAATACCGCGCGGCGGGGAATTAGCTTATCCGGGTTGCAGATGTCCTCCGTCTCGCGGTGGTCGCGCTAAAACAAACGCCCCCCGAAGCCGAAGCTCCGGGGGCGTTTGTTTTGATTTTTCGATTTTCGGGGGGCGCTATTCTGCAGACCCCGCATTCCCCGTCCAATCGGGATAATATGCCGACCCGCCGGATATAGGTGTTTTCGAGGTTCCGGTACTCGTACCGGTAAAAATCGTACTTGCGCTCTGGCCGCTCAAGTAGCTATTGTCTATTGAGCCGCCGCTCTCTATCGTTATCTTCGAGGCGGGAGCGCTGGCGAAGCCGCTGGGTACGTTCGCATTTGTGCTGGCCGGCTGCCCGTAGATTTTAGCGGCGCCGCTCGCCGCGGCGTGTTGTACCAACTGACCGCCGTTCTCGACGATAATCTCCGAACCCGCGCTCACGAATACATCGTAGAACAAGTTGACATAACCGCTTATGGTCGCTTTTCCGTACAACAGAACCGGCGCTATTCCTGTTGTTGTGTTTACTATCTCAATTCGCGTGCCGCCGCCGGGTTCCGTCCCCATGGAACCGAGCTGAATCCACGCGTTGGAGGTATCCTCCGGCGCAATTATCCAGCCGTCGTAAACATCTGATGTACTATTGCCGTTTCTATCGCCTTCGCCTACCGCCAAGTAGCCGCCTTCGAGAACCACTATCGCGCTGCCCGCGCCGAGCGGGAAGCCGTACCACGCGCTGTCACGCACTTTCGCGCCTGAAGCCACAGTCAGAGTCCCGTTGGTGAAATTACCGCTGCCCGATAAGCCAGTCGGCAGATTTTGCTCCGCTGTACCTGCGTCAATGTCGAGGTACACGCCATTGTTGACTACAATGTTTACGCTTTGATATGCCGTGCCGCTGGCGTCGCTAGTGCCAAGCTGTTGGAAGGGGATTTCGACGGGCGGGAAGAAAGAATTGTCTGCATTGTTGGGGTACCCGACATTTATGGTTTTTGCACCTGTCCCCGGGTCGCCTTGCAGTTTGATGACATCGCCCGTTGCTGCTGCGCCGATTGTGACGTGGAACAGGCTTGCCGCCGTGGCGGTGCCGGTGGTCGTAACGTCCTTGTTCGGCGTGTAGACGGCGTCGAATATCTTGTACAGATCGCTGGCCTTTGCGACATAATAGTAGGTTGTGCTCGAGCTCGAGCTTGCCGTCAGCGCGACGGCGCCGTTGGCGTCAAAGTACGCAACTGTGTACGTGCCGTTGTTGCCGCTGCGAGTGAATTCGCCGCTGACGGCCATGAATGTCGCCTCGCTCGCCGTCGTCTTGGACGTATCCGCGCCCGCCTTGGCCGTGAAGGAAATCTTGTACTCCGTCCCCGCCGTCAGACCCGCGAC
>JAITJC010000018.1 GCA_031279125.1 Oscillospiraceae bacterium | reverse complement strand
GTTCAAGCTGAGCGGCGCGGCGGAGGAAGCGCTCCGGCAGATAGAGGACAAGGGCTACGCGATACCGTACGACGCGGGGGAGCGCAAGGTTGTGAAGATAGGCGTGGAGTTCGACAAGGCGGAGCGGAATATCGGGAGATGGCTTGTGAAGGAGGACGGCGGGGCGTGACGCTCATTCCGCGACAATTTCCCACTCGGCTATTTTCGCGTTGAGTTCGGCGTCGAGCGTTTCGCGCTCGGCGTCGAGTTCAAGCAACCGTTTGTAGTCGGACTCGCATTCATAGCTCAATTGTTCCAGCTCTGTGATTTTCCGCTCCAGCCCCGCTATTTCGCGTTCGAGAGCGGCGGCGGCGCGGGAGGACGCTCGCTGATTGCGTCTGGGTATCCCGGGCGCTTTACCGGGGGCGCGGGCGTTTTGGCGCGGCTTCTGCCGCGTATCCGCCGCATCCGACGCTTTTATGCTTTTGTATTCCTCAAACGCGCAACGATAGTCGGCGAAGCGGCCGTCCTCCAACTCCCATACGCGCGTCGCGAATTTTCCGGTGAAGTATCTGTCGTGAGACACGAACAGCAACGTCCCGTCAAAGCCGGACACAGCTTTCTCTATCCACTCGCGCGAGGGCATGTCCAGATGATTAGTCGGCTCGTCGAGCACGAGGAAATTTATATCCGCGTCCATTAAAATACACAGTCGCAGACGACTTTTCTCGCCGCCGGACAGCTCACACGCGAGCTTGAATACGTCGTTGCCGGAGAATTTGAACGCGCCGAGCCTGTTCCTCGCCACCTGCGGTGAGCACTTCGTCTCGGAAATCACCGTATCGAGCGCGGAGCGGTTCGCGTCCTCGAAGCTGACCGTTTGCGGCAGATACGCCGTCCTGATGGCGGGGCCTATCCTCACAAGGCCGCCGTCGCGCTTTTCCTCTCCGAGAATTACGCGGAGCAGGGTCGTCTTGCCGGAACCGTTGTCCCCGAGGAGCGCTATGCGCTCGCCGCCGCGCACCTCAGCCGCCGCGATGGAAAAAAGGGTCTTGCTGCCGTACGACTTTGAGAGCCCTTTGAGTTCAAGCGCCAAATCGCCTCTGAACTCGCGCTCCGAGAAGCGCCCCCGCAGGTTTTTATCGTGTTCGGGGCGCGCCGCGCCGCGGCTTTTGATGCGCTCTATGCGCGTTTCGACGGCTTTCGCCTTCGTTATCATCTTCTCCGTGGACCACGAGCGCATACGGCGCGCCGTCGCCTCAAGGCGTTTTATCTCCGTCTGCTCGGACTCGCATTTCTTTTGCCGCTCGTCGAGACGGCGGCGCTTTTCCTCAATATAAAAGCTATAGCCTCCGCTGTAGAATTCCGCCTTGCCGTTTACGAGCTCGACGGCACGCCGGATGGAGCGGTCGAGGAAATACCTGTCGTGCGATATGGCGAGCACGGTACCCCTGAACTTCTCCAAATATCCCTCCAGCCACTCCACGGCGCGCATGTCGAGGTGGTTCGTCGGTTCGTCGAGGAGGAGTATGTCGGTGTTTTCGAGGATGAGACGCGCGAGGTTCACGCGTGTCTTCTCGCCTCCGGAAAGCGTGGAAAAGGGCTGAAAACGCAGGCTTTCCGATATTCCGAGCCCGTTTGCTACACGCACGAGCTCGTAGTCCTCGGCGTATCCGCCGCCGCGCTCGTACTCCGACGCGAGGGCGTCGTATTCCCCCAGAAGCTCCGGGGGCGCCGGCGCGCGTTCCATCTCCCGCTCGATCTCCCCCATGCGCGCGCGAACGGCGCGCATACGCGAGAACGCGGCGCGCAGCACGTCCTCCGCCGTGAAACTGTCCGGATAGACGGGGATTTGCGATATGAGGCCGAGCTTCCTTGACGGCGCGACAGAAATTTCCCCCTCGTCAGTCTCAAGTTCCCCCGCGATGAGCCGGAAAAGCGTCGTTTTGCCCGCACCGTTTGCGCCGAGCAGCCCGACGCGCTCCCCGGAATTGATGTCAAAGCTCACGCCGTCAAGGATGTTTTTCCCCTCGACGAAAGCCTTGACAGCGTTTTTTACCGAAATGTCAATCACCGCGCGCACTCTCCCGCCGCTTTTGGGCTATTGTATCACAGATCCCGTCCACGGCGCAACCCGCCCGAGCGCGGGTTAAACAGGCGGGACGCGGGTATCAACAGAAAAGCCGCCGCGCCCATTAAAGGGCGCGGCGGCTTTTGGCGCTGCGACGGAATATCGCTTACTGGAGGCCGTTCTCGTAGGCTTGGATCATCTTTTTGACCATCTGGCCGCCGACGGACCCCGCCTGACGGGCGGTGATGTCGCCGTTGTAACCCTGCTTGAGGTTCACGCCGACTTCGGAAGCCGCCTCCGTCTTGAAACGGTTCAGCGCGTCGCGCGCGCCGGGATTGAGAATCGATGAGGACTTAGCCATTTTTGATTCATCTCCTGAGTTTGTAATAAAAGACGGCGCTTGGCGCGTCTTTCGCTGCTTATTATTGCCCGATAAACGCGTTATATTCAAGCAAATAATGTTAAAGAAAAGCGCCGCGAATTTCCGCTTGCGTTCCGCCTTGCGGAGTGGTATATTAAGAGCGCGGTCGCGGTTTGCCCGCGGCAGGCGGTATTGATATAACGCCGGTGTGATGGAATGGTAGACGTGAAGCACTCAAAATGCTTTGCCCATTGGGCGTGCCGGTTCGAGTCCGGCCACCGGCACCACAGCTCATATACGAACAGAAGGGTTCCTTATGAAAAGTCAGATGCCTCTCCCGCCGCCCGGCGGGCGCGCGAGGACGGCGCGCGTATGAGCGAGTACGCCGCCGTCATTCTCGCGGCGGGCTATTCGTCGCGCATGGGCGCGTTGAAGCCTCTTCTTCCGATAGCGGGCGTTCCCGCGGTCAGGCGCGTCGCCGACACCGTAATGAGCGCCGGGGTTCTGCCCGTCGTCGTGACGGGGCACCGCGCCGAGGATGTTGCGGGCGCGCTCTCCGGCTCCGGCGCCATCGTCGCCGAAAATAAAAGTTACGGCGATGGGATGTTCTCATCCGTGCGCGCGGGTATCAGGGCGTTGCCGCCGGAAGCGCGCGCTTTTTTTCTGTTGCCGGCGGACTGCTGCGCCGTCAAGGCGGAGACGCTCGCGGCGCTCATACGGGAGTTTTCATCAGTTCGCGGTGCCCCCGGCGGGACCGGGGAGAGGATCATTTACCCGACGTTCGGAGGCAAGCGCGGGCATCCGCCGCTTCTGCCGGGCGGGTTTGCCCCTGTGTTGCTCGGATACGGCGGGGAGGGCGGCGCGAAGGGGTGCATGGAATCGCTCCCGCGCGCGGAGTTGTCCGTTCCGGACGGGGGGATTCTGCTCGACATGGATACGCCTCGCGCGTACGCCGAGATGCTTCGCTTCACGGGGAGCGAGCCCGATATGTCGGACGCGGCGGCGGCGGCGTTGCCGGGGAAATATGATACGCCCCCGGAACCGTGGACACCCTCCTTTTGCGCTTCGCGGCGCTGACGCACGATATTTCGCGGCGGGGCGAAACAGTAAGCCCGGAGGACGCGATGGCCGCCATGCGCGGACGGTTGAGGGGCGACCGGGAGGCGCTCGCCGCCATGGAGAGACGCATGATCACCTGCGTCGGGCTGTTGAATAAGTACAAGAAGGTCTATAATATCGATCTTATGTATGTGTAGTATTTCGGTTGAATTCCGCCCGGCGCTGTGATAGACTACGTGAAAACACGCTTTGCGTATGTATCGGGAGAAAATTAATGCTGCAAAAAATAAAATCCCTGTTCGGCGCGCAGGATATGACCGTGGGGACTCCGGTCAAGGCCATCCTGCTTTTTACGGTTCCCCTGCTTGTCGGGAATGTCCTGCAACTGATGTACAATACGGTGGACAGCATAATCGTCGGGCAGTTCTCGGGTCCGAACGGGCTTTCCGCAATCGGCGTATCCATGCCGATACAGTTCATGTTCGCCGTTTTCTTTATGACGGTGGGCACGGGCGTCAGCGTTATGGTGTCGCAGTACTTCGGCGCGAAAGACAAGGAGAACCTATCCAAGACGGTCGGGAACTCCCTGCTGCTGATTCTCGGCGCGACACTACTCGCAACAGTGCTCGGGCTTTTGCTGACGGACTGGATCCTGCGGGTTACGAACTGTCCGCCGGAGATATTCAGCAACGCGAAGTCGTACCTTATGATCATGTTCCTCGGCTTCGTGGGGATGGGGTTCTACAACATACTCGGCGGGATCCTGCGCGGCTTCGGCGACGCGATGTTTCCGCTGGTGGTGCTCGCCGGGACGACGGCGCTCAACATTTTTCTCGACATCTGGATGGTGGCCACGCCGGACCAGATTTCGTTCGGACTGGGCTGGGGTGTAACCGGGGCGGCCTGGGCGACGATCATCGCGCAGACGCTTTCGGCCGTTGTGTGCCTGTGGCGTCTGCTCCGGATGAAGCACATCGCGGAGGTCACGAAATCCACGATGAAGCTCGACAAGCAGATCGTAAAAACCATCGTCCGGATCGGCATCCCCAGCGGTCTGCAGCAGATGATAATGTCCATGAGCTTCGTGTTCGTGCAGAGCATAATCAACTCGATCCTCATCCCGTTCGGTACGGGGCCCGCGGGCGAGGTTCTGTTCAGCGGAGCGATTTTCGTCGCGGTGAACACCGCCGTCATGCGCATCGACGGCTTCGCGATGATGCCCGCCCAGACGTTCAACCAGGCGGCGGGGACATTCACGGGGCAGAATATCGGGGCGGGCAGGCTTGACCGCCTGTCCAAGGGCGCGGGGATCTGTCTCGCGATGGCGCTGTCGGTCACGCTCGTCGTATTTTTCGTGATATGGTTTTTCGGGCGAGACCTTATGATGATGTTCATAAACGAAAACGCCGAGTCTATCGGCGATGAGGCGGCGCTCAACGGCTTTGAATCCGTGGACGCGTTCATCAGGTCAAAGGGCTTTCTCACGATGGACGCCTACATAGCGGCGAAAATCGAAAAGATAGTGGACGTGGGCTACCAGATGCAACGCATAATGGTCTGGGGGTACTTCCTGATGTCGATAGCGAACACGATAGGCGGCGTCATGCGCGGCGCGGGGGACACGCTGGCGCAGCTGTGGATTATGATAGCAACGAACATAGCGATAAGAATCCCGATTACGATTCTTATGGTGAACCTCAGCAAGTCGGCGGAATATCCGAACGGCGCGCCGAGCATGATATTCCTGTCGATGATCATCGCGTTCGGGCTGAACGTGGCGGCGACGTGCGTATATTTCTTAACCGGCAAGTGGAAAACAAAAGCGATCGTGAAGCGCCCGGCGGTTTAAAAACAGCCCGCGCGGCAACGGGGGGAGGATCTCCGGCAATGACCCCGCGCCGGGCTTGAATGTCAAAAATGAATATGGTACAATGCCGTCATTCCCCGGCGCTGTCGGCGTCGGGGAATAAAAAAGCGAAAGGCGGAGCGGGCGGTTGAGGCTTAAATCTATTGAACTTACGGGGTTCAAGTCGTTTCCCGATAAGACCGTGCTTTCGTTTGACAAGCCCGTGACCGTCATCGTCGGGCCGAACGGCTCCGGCAAGTCGAATATAGCCGACGCCGTGATGTGGGTCACGGGGGAGCAGTCCACAAAGGCTCTGCGCGGCGGCAAGATGGAGGACGTCATTTTCGGCGGCACGCAGAAGCGCCCTCAGATGGGCTGCGCCGAGGTCTCCCTCTCGCTCGACAATCTTGACGGCGCGCTGGGCACGGAGCATACGGAGGTCGTCCTGACTCGCCGTTACTACCGCTCCGGAGAGAGCGAATACTACATAAACCGCAAACAGGCGCGTCTGCGCGATATTTCGGAGCTTTTGATGGATACGGGCCTCGGCAGGGAGGGCTACAGCGTCATCGGGCAGGGGAGGATCGACGAGATTCTTTCCGCGCGTAGCCGCGAGCGGCGCGACGTGTTCGAGGAAGCCGTCGGCATTTCCCGGTACCGCCACCGCCGCGAGGAGGCCGAGCGCAAGCTCTCGCAGGCGCAGGAAAACCTATTGCGCATCGGGGACAAGCTGTCGGAGCTGGAGCTGACGCTCGGACCGCTCCGGGAGCAGGCCGAAAAAGCGAAGCGCTTCCTCTTGCTCAGGGACGAGCTCCGCGCGCTGGATGTTTCCCTCTGGGCGCTGTCGCTCGTCCGTCTGCGCGAGGAACTTATGAAATCGGAAGCGGATATTAAAACGGCGGAGGACGCCGCGGCGAAGGCGGCGGAAAGCTCCGACAGCATTTATTCGGAAATCGAGGAATTGGATGCCGGCCGCCGCGCAGCGGACGCGCGGGCGGAGTCCTCGCGCGCCGCCGCCGACGAGGCGGAGCGTAAAGCGTCGGAGCTGACAGCCGGGCTTTCGGCTGTCAGCGCGCGCATAGAGACGAACATGTCGCGCGCGCGCGATATAGAGGGCGAGCTCACGCAGCAGTCCGAGCGCGAGGCGGCGGTACTGCGGCAAATATCGGAGCGCGAGGAACGCGCCGCCGCCGCGCGCGCGGAGAGCGGGGCCGCGCGGGACGACATATCGCGGCTGGAAAGCGAGCTCGAGGGGCTTGCGGCCACAGCGCGGGAGGACGAGCTCAAGCGCGCGGCGGCGACCGACCGCGAACGCGAGACCGCCCTGCGGCTCGCGTCCACGCGCGCGCGGGTGTCCGCGCTCGGCGGGCAGGCGCAGGAACTGCTGGACGGGGAAACCGCCGCCGCTGTCGAGGGCGCGGCCATAGCTGAAGCTCTGAGCGAAATGTCCGCCGGGCTCGAAGCGCTCTCCGAACAGACGGAGAAGGCGGGGCGCGAGGCGGAAGAGCTTCAAAACGCCATGCGCGGCTATGAAATGCGTGTCACGTCGCGCCGCGAAAAGCTTGCGGAATCCGCCGAAAAAGCGTCAAAGCTCTCGCACGAGCTCGGCGCGGCGCGCTCGCGCGAGAATATGCTCGCCGATATGGAACGCGCGTACGAGGGCTACTCAAAGGCCGTGCGCCTTGTGATGCAAGAGGCCGAGCGCGGCGCGCTGAAAAACGTGCACGGCACGGCGGGCGGGCTAGTAAAGACGGACGGGAAATACGCGCTCGCCATAGAAACCGCGCTTGGCTCCGGGGTGCAGAGCGTGATAGTGGAAACCGAGGAGGACGGCAAAGCGGCGATAAATATGCTGAAGCGGAGGAACGGCGGAAGGGCGACGTTCCTGCCCGTATCCTCCATACGCGGCTCGGAACTGCGCGAGCGCGGTCTGGAGAACGAGCCGGGCTTTGAGGGTGCCGCCATCGATCTCGCGCGGTTCGAGGAACGCTTCCGAGCCGTATACGGCAGTCTGCTCGGGCGCGTCGCCGTCGCGGGGACGCTGGACGACGCCATACGCATATCCCGCAAATACGGCGCGCGGTTCAAAATCGTGACGCTTGACGGACAGGTTATAAACGCCGGCGGCTCTATGACGGGCGGCTCTGCGGCCCACGGGAGCGGCATCGTCTCCCGCGCCGGGGAACTCTCGCGCCTGCGTGAGCGCGCAGCGGAGCTTGAGCGTGAATTCGCCGCCGCCGAATCGGAGCGCGCCGAGCGCGAGCGCGAAAAGACAGCCGCCGAATTCGAGCTCGAATCCGCGCGAACGGCGAAGCTCGCGGCGGACGACCTCGCCATGCGGATGCAAAACGAACTCGAAGCGCTCGGGCGTCGCCGCGCCGAGCGCGAGGACGCTCTGCGCGAGGCAAAGGACAGGGCGGAGAGCTTCGCCGCCCGCGCCGCGCGCAACGCGGCGGATACGGAAAAAGGGCGCGCCGAAATCGCGGAGCTCGAGGCGGCGCTGCGCGAAGCGGAGCGCGAGCTTGAAGCCGTATCCGACACGCGCTCGCGCTTCGATTCGGAGCGCGAGCGGATAAATACGCTTGTCTCGGAACTCCGCGCGAAAACGGCGGCGCTCGAAGCGGAGGCGGAGGCGGCGGAGATGGCCGCGCGGGAGCTCGGCGACATACGGCGCGGCTTTATCGGCGAGCGGGAGTCACGTCTTGAGACGGCGGAAGCGCTCGAACGCCGCAACGAGGAACTGCGCGGCGAGCTCCGCCGGGGGGAACAGGAACTCGCGGGGCTTCGCGCGGAAATCGAAGCTCACAAATCGCGCGAGAGTGAAGCCATAGCCGAAAAGCTCAAATTGGAGACAAAGCGCTCGGAACTCGACAAACGTTCCCGCGACGCTTCGCGCGAGACGATGGAGCAAGAGCGCGAGCGCTCGCGCTTAGAGCAAATCAAAACAGGAAAAGAAGCCGAGGAAAAGCGCATAATAGACCGCCTGTGGGACACGTACGAGCTCACGCGCGGCGACGCCCTTTCCATGCGGCGAGAGTTGGCGGACGTCCCGGCGGCGAACAAGCGCACGGGGGAACTGCGGAGCGAGATATCATCACTCGGCGAGCCGAACATCGGGGCAATAGAGGAATACGAGCGCCTGAACGCGCGGTATGAATTTTTGGCGGAGCAACGCGCCGACGCCGAGAACGCCGGGCGGGAGCTCGGCGCCATCATCGGGGACATAACGGAGCAGATGCGCGATATTTTCTCGCGCGGCTTCGCGGAAATCGAGGCGAGCTTTTCGGAGACGTTCGCGGAACTTTTCGGCGGCGGCACGGCGGCGCTGAAGCTTGAGAACCCGTCCGACGTGCTGGAAAGCGGCATAGAGATAGCCGTACAGCCGCCCGGCAAGGCGCTTAAAACGCTGACACTGCTCTCCGGCGGGGAGCGGGCGTTTGCCGCCATCGCGCTGTATTTCGCGATTTTGAAGATACGCCCCGCGCCGTTCGTCATGCTCGACGAGATAGAGGCCGCGCTCGACGACGCCAACGTGACGCGCTTCGCGGACTATATGCGAAGAATGTCCGTGAAAACGCAGATAGTCGTCATATCCCACCGGCGCGGCACGATGGAAGAGGCCGATGTGCTGTACGGCGTAACGATGCAGGAACGCGGCGTCTCGCGCATTATCACGATTGAGCTCGCGGATGCGGAGCGCGGCGCGGCGTCGGCAAAAGCTGTCTGATTCCGAAATCGGCGAACCGCGTTCGCGGCGATCGTGCCCTCGCCCTTGACGCCGCGCCCTCTATCTGCTACTATTGCTGACAGAACGGCTTATATTATATGGGGAACGGTCTTAAAATGGGGCTTTTTGAAAAACTGAAGCAGGGACTGTCGCGCACCGCGCGGAACACCACGGCGCGGCTCGGCGGGCTGTTCGCGTCCTTCACCGGCGCGAACGAGGAATTTTATGAGGAGCTGGAGGAAACGCTCATACTCGCCGATGTCGGGGTCACGGCGGCGGCAAGCGCCGTGGGCGAGCTGCGCGAGAGGGCGAAGCGCGGCGTCTGCCGCTCCGGGGAGGAAATAAGGGAAGCGCTGACGGATATTCTCGCGGAACGCGCGTCCGTGGGGGACACGGCGCTCGCGGGGGAAAAATATCCCGCGGTCATTCTCGTCGTCGGCGTGAACGGCGTCGGCAAGACGACCTCCATAGGCAAGCTGGCGGCGTTCTATAAATCACAGGGGAAGCGCGTGCTGCTCGTCGCGGGGGATACGTTCCGCGCGGCTGCGGCGGACCAGCTCGGCGTCTGGGCGGAGCGCGCGGGGGCGGAAATCGTGCGCCACGGCGAGGGCTCCGACCCCGCCGCCGTCGTGTTCGACGGGTGCTCCGCAGCGAAGGCGCGCCGATGCGACGTCATAATCTGCGACACGGCGGGGCGGCTCCACAACAAGAGCAACCTGATGAACGAGCTCGCCAAAATCGGGCGCGTCATCGACCGCGAGATGCCCGGCGCGTCGCGCGAGACGCTTCTTGTTATAGACGCGACGACAGGCCAGAACGGTCTGATACAGGCAAAGCAGTTCAAAGAGACGGCGGGCGTCACGGGCATCGTGCTGACGAAGCTCGACGGCACGGCGAAGGGCGGCATCGTCGTCGCCATAGCCTCAGAGCTCGGCGTGCCCGTCAAGCTCGTCGGGGTGGGGGAGGGGCTGGACGATCTGATCCCCTTCAGCCCCCGCGGCTTTGCGGAGGCGTTGCTGCAATGACGGGGAAAACGCCGGACGGCGCGCGCCGCGCGCTTCTTCTCGCGACGAACAACGCTGACAAGCTCCGCGAAATGCGCGGGATTTTGTCCCCGCTCGGCTTTGAGCTCGTGACGCCGGGGGAACTCGGCGACACCGCAGAGACGGACGAGACGGGGGAGACCTTCGAGGAAAACGCGCGGCTTAAAGCGCGGGCGTTCTGCGAAAAGTTCGGGATGCCCTCGGTGGCCGACGACTCCGGGCTGTGCGTTGACGCTCTCGGCGGGGCACCGGGTGTCCGTTCCGCGCGCTTCGGCGGTGCCTTGTCGAACGAGGCGCGGTTGCGCCATCTGCTGAAATGTATGGAGACGGAGGGGAACCGCGCGGCGAGATTCGTGACATATGTAATATGCGCGTTTCCGGACGGCGGGGAGCTCGTCGCTTCCGGCGAGGAACGGGGGGAGCTTCTGCGCGAGAGGCGCGGCGAGTCCGGCTTCAGCTACGACCCCGTTTTTTACTATCCGCCGCTCGGCAAGACGAACGCGGAGATGACGCCGGATGAAAAAAACTCGGTGTCAGCGCGCGGCGCGGCGTTGCGCGCCCTCGCCGGGATGCTCCCGCGCGGAGACGCGGAACCCGCAAGCCGAGGCGCGAAGGAGGACAAAACATGCTGAACAGCGGACAGCGCGCGAAACTGCGCGCCATGGCGAATTCCATTGACACGATACTTCACATAGGCAAGGACGGCGTCACGGACAACGTGGAAAAACAGTGCTCCGGCGCGCTCGCGGCGCGGGAGCTGATAAAAGGGCGCGTTTTGCCGAACTCCGGGCTGACTCCCCGCGAGGCCGCCGGGGCGCTCGCGCGCAGATGCTTGGCAGAGGTCGTGCAGATCGCGGGCTCGCGCTTCGTCCTGTACAGGGAGAACCCCGAAATCGCCCCGGAAAAGCGCGTCAAGCTCGCGGCCGGTGCCCGGAAATGAGGGACAGGCGTTGAGGATCGGAATCTACGGCGGCTCGTTCAACCCGCCGCACAAGGGGCATACATATTCTGCGGCGGCGGCGTTCCGGCAGCTGGGGCTCGGCCGTCTGCTCGTAATACCATCCGGCGCGCCGCCGCATAAGACGCTCCCCCCGGGGAGCCCCGGCGCGGAGCGGCGGCTGGAAATGGTGAAAATCGCGTTCCGGGACATCGCGGGGTGTGAGGTGTCCGATATTGAGATACGCCGCCGGGGGGAGAGCTATACGATAGACACCCTGCGCGAGCTTTCCTCGCTGTATCCGGAGGACGATTTTTATCTCATCGTCGGCGCGGATATGTTCCTCACCCTGCGGCGGTGGAAGGATTCCGGCGAAATACTGCGCCTCGCCTCGCCCGCCGTCACGTTGCGCCCCGGCGGGGAGGGGAGCGATATTGACGCGCTTACAGAGCGCGAGCGGGCGGAGCTCCGCGCGCTCGGAACCGAAACCGAGCTGATACGGAACAGCGTCGTGGAGATTTCGTCGTCGGAGCTGCGGCGCGGTCTGCCCGGACGGGAGTACACGTGGCATATTGACGAGCGCGTATATTCGTATATAATAGAGAATGGTCTGTACGGGGCAAAGCCGAATTTCGACTATCTGCGCTTCGAGGCCTACAAAACGCTCCCCCCGGAGCGCAGGCTTCACGTCGCGGGCTGCGAGCTTGAGGCCGCGCGGCTCGCCGCGCGCTGGGGCGCCGACGCGGATGAAGCGCGCGAGGCGGCGATTTTGCACGACATCACAAAAGCGCTGCCCCCGGAGGAACAGCTCGCGCTCTGCGAAAAGTACGCCATCCCGCTTGAGGAATATATGCGCGAGGCCCCGAAGGTTCTGCACGGGCACACGGCGGCGGAGCTCGCCTCCGAAAAATTTCATGTCTCGGACGACGTGAAAGCCGCCATCAAGTGGCATACTACGGCAAACGCCGGAATGTCCTTGCTCGGCAAGATAATTTACGTCGCCGACACAATTGAGCCGAACCGGGGTTTTGACGGCGTGGGCGCGCTGCGGGAACTGGCCTACAGGGACCTCGACGAAGCCGTGCTGGCGTGCATGGAGACCGTGATGGAAGAACTTGTTTCCGGCGGGCGCGAAATCGCGCCCGTGACGCTTGAGGCGGCGGCGGCCATCAGGGGAAAGACGAAAGCAAATCAGAAGTAAATCAGAGGATAACCGAATGAAATCATCGAAAAAAACGCCCTTTATCATAACAAAGGGGCGCCATCTGCAAAAACCGGAAAAGAAGAAACTGAGCCTCGCGGTGAAAATTTCCGCGAGCGCCGTCCTGCTCATAGCGGCGCTTGCCGTCGGGGTGCTGGCGTTTATAAAGCACGGGGGGCAAGCGCCGGAGGTCAAGCATTCCCCGACCACGCCTCACGCGCCGCTTCAAAGCGCGAGCCCCTCCGCCCCGCCCACGGGCGACGCCGAAACCTCCGCGCCGCCGGCATCCGTGCGCGACAAGAATAAGTTCACATTCGTCGTGTTCGGCACGGACGCGGGCGGCGGCAACACGGACGTGATAATGGTCGCGACGCTCGACACGGGCAAAAATACGCTGAACGTCGTGAACATACCGCGCGACACGCTCGTGAACGTCTCGTGGAGCACGAAAAAAGTCAATTCGCTTCTCGCGTATATGAAGGGACCGGAGGGCGCGGTGACGAAGCTCGCGGACATGCTGGGCTATGAGGTGGACTTCTACGCCGTCGTGGATCTGAAAGCGTTCGAATCCCTTGTGGACGCCGTCGGGGGCATAGATTTCGAGGTGCCGCGCAATATGGAATACGACGACCCCGCGCAAAACCTGAGCATTCACATAGCGAAAGGGATGCGGCATTTGAGCGGCAAGGACGCGCTCGGCGTCGTCCGGTTCCGCAAGGGGAACAACAACACGGGATACGCATCCGGGGATATCGGGCGCATCGAGACGCAGCAGAAATTCCTCATAGCGGCGGCGGGGCAGATATTGGAGAAAAAAAGCTCGATAAATATCGCTTCGCTCGCGAACATCTTTCTGAAATACGTGAAAACGAATCTCGGTCTTCAGGAGCTTGTATGGTTCGGAAAAGAGATTTTCAAGCTCAGCATCGAAGGCGTCTCCTTCACCACGCTGCCCGGGAATATCAACGACAGCATAAACGGCGACTCCTACGTCACCATCTACCTCGAACAGTGGATAGAGCTCATAAATGAAAAGCTCAATCCGTTCAGCGCACCGATCACGACGGCGAACCTCAGCATTTACACGCGCGACGCGAACAAACAGCTCTATGTCACGGATGGGCACTACGAGGGCAAGGAGTCCTGGGGGCGGGGAAGCTCGTCCTCCTCATCCTCCACGCCCAAGCCGACGGCGGCGGCGACTGCGCCGCCGCCCGCCGCAACGGGGGACATGGATGCCGGAACGGAGGAAACGCCGCCCGGCGCGGCTGAAACCCCGGAGAACTCCGCGCCGCCCGATATGACGCCGGATATAACGGACGCGCCGCCGGAAACGCCGGAGCCGCCCCTCGCGACGCCGCCGGAAACGACGTTTCCGGCGCTTGTCCCGCCGGAAACCACCGCGACCATGCCCCCCGCGACGCCCCCCGACCCGGAACTGTCATACTGACGCTGAAAGGAATGTTCACATAAATGCTGCACCCCCTCGAAATGACGGAAATCTCCGTCCGCGCGCTCGACGCGAAGAAAGCGCGGAACATAAAAGTATTGAAAACGCGGGATATCACGGTGCTCGCGGATTATTTCGTAATCTGCACGGCCTCCTCCGCGACGCAGATAAAAACGCTCGCCAACGAGGTTGAAAAGGCCCTGAAGGACAGGGGAGAGGCACCGCCGCGCACGGAAGGCTATCGCTCCGGGGGGTGGGTGCTCGTGGACTTCGGCTGTCTCGTGATACATCTGTTCCTTGAGGAACTGCGGGAATTTTACGCGCTGGAACGGTTGTGGAGCGACGCCGAGGATCTCGACATCAAGGAGTGGATCACGGAATGAGATACGATTTTACGGCGATAGAAAAGAAATGGCAGGGCATCTGGGAAGAAACAAAGCCCTTCGCCGCGAAGGACGGCGGCAGCAAGCCGAAGTATTACGTCCTCATAGAATTCCCGTATCCGTCCGGGGATGGCCTGCACGTCGGGCATCCGCGCCCGTACACGGCGATGGACATCGTCGCGCGCCGGAGGCGGAAGCAGGGTTACAACGTGCTGTTCCCGATGGGCTTCGACGCTTTCGGTCTGCCCACGGAAAACTACGCGATAAAGAACAAGATACATCCCGCCGCCGTGACGAAAAAAAATGTCGCCCGCTTCACGGAGCAGTGCAAAATGCTCGGATACAGCTTCGACTGGGACCGCGCTGTGGACACCACCGACCCGGAATACTACAAGTGGACGCAGTGGATTTTCCTGAAGATGTTTGAAAAAGGCTTGGCGTACAAGGCCTCTGTGCCGGTCAACTGGTGTACCTCCTGCAAGTGCGTGCTCGCCAACGAAGAAGTAGTCGGCGGCGTGTGCGAGCGTTGCGGGAGCGAGGTCACGCGGCGTGAAAAGAGCCAGTGGATGCTGAAAATCACCGATTACGCGGAGCGTCTGCTCAACGACCTCGCGTCCGTCGAGTTCATGGAGCGCGGCAGGGCGCAGACGCGCAATTGGATAGGCCGCTCCGTAGGCGCGGAGGTCGATTTCGCGACGACGGCGGGGGACACCCTGCGAGTCTTCACGACGCGCCCGGACACACTGTTCGGCGCGACGTATATGGTGATAGCGCCGGAGCACGCCGCCGTCGAAAAATGGGCGGGGAAGCTTAAAAACCTTGACGAGGTGCGGGAATACCAAAAGGCGGCGGCACGCAAGTCGGACTTCGAGCGCACGGAGATGTCGAAAGAAAAAACGGGCGTCAGACTCCTCGGCGTTTCGGCGATGAATCCCGTCACGGGATGGGAGATTCCGATATTCATCTCCGATTACGTACTCGCGACGTACGGCTCCGGAGCGATAATGGCGGTGCCGGGGCACGACGCGCGCGACTGGGAGTTCGCGAAAAAGTTTGCCCTGCCGATTGCAGAGGTCGTCGCGGGCGGGGACGTTGAAAAAGAGGCGTTCACTGACTGCGACAATGGCGTGATGGTGAACTCGGGATTCCTAAACGGGCTGGGAGTCGCCGACGCGAAGACTAAAATCACCGAATGGCTGACGGACAAGGGTCTCGGAGAGGGCAAAGTCAATTTCAAGCTGCGCGACTGGGTGTTTTCGCGCCAGCGCTACTGGGGGGAACCGATCCCGATGGTGCACTGTGAGCGTTGCGGTTGGGTTCCCGTGCCGGAGGGCGAGCTGCCCGTTTTGCTGCCGGACGTCGAAAATTATGAGACGACGGACGAGGGGGAGTCCCCGCTCGCCGCGATGACGGAGTGGATAAATACGCCGTGCCCCCGCTGCGGCGGCGAAGCGAAGCGCGAGACGGACACGATGCCGAACTGGGCGGGATCGAACTGGTATTACCTGCGCTATGTCGATCCCGGCAACGAAAACGAGATAGCATCCCGCGAAAAACTCGACTACTGGACGCCCGTGGACTGGTACAACGGCGGTATGGAACACACTACGCTGCACTTTTTGTATTCGAGGTTTTGCCACAAATTTTTATACGACATCGGCGCCGTGCCGACGCCGGAGCCTTACAAAAAGCGCACGAGCCACGGCATGATCCTCGGGGAGGACGGCCAGAAAATGTCCAAATCCCGGGGGAACGTCATAAACCCCAACGACATCGTGCGGGAATACGGCGCGGACACGCTCCGGCTGTATATAATGTTCATCGGCGACTTTGAAAAGGACGCGCCGTGGTCGTCAAAGGCGGTGAGCGGATGCAAGAGATTTCTCGACCGCGTGTGGGCGCTCGCCGAAAAGCCGCGCCTCGGCAAGGAAAACGAATATTCCGAGGCGCATGAGAAGGCCATCCACCGCGCCGTAAAAAAAGTCGGCGGCGACATTGAAGCCATGAAATTCAACACGGCGATAGCGGCGCTGATGTCGCTCGTGAACAATTTTTACGAAACGCCGCCGTCGCGGGGCGACATCAAAGCGCTCCTGTCGCTCCTGTCGCCGTTCGCGCCGCATATATCGGAAGAGCTGTGGGAGCTTCAGGGCTTTTTCGGCACGTCCGCCGCCGCCGCGTGGCCTTCGTATGACGAGGCGAAAACGCTGGACGACGAGCGCGAAATCGCCGTGCAGATAGGGGGGAAGCTCAGAGGGACGGTCACAGTCCCGTCCGGTTCTCCCGATGAGGCGATCATAGCCGCCGCGCTCGCCGACGAGAAAATAGCGCGGCTCGCGGAGGGGCGCGAGATAGCGCGGACGATTGTCGTCAAGGATAAGCTGGTGAATTTGATTTTGAAGTAAAGCGGGAGAGACGGTCCGCGCGCTTCGCGTAGTGCGCGCAGGCTTGTCCGCCGCCGTCAGCGCCCAAAGGCGCGGCGTGTGTCAGACGGCACAGCCCGTCGTCTTGGTGGATACAGCTTTCCGTACACGTAATCACGGCGATCATCCTTCATTTCGTATAAAACGGCTTCGCGAAGCCGTTTATTTTCGGGTCTATGTTGCCCGGAAAGGGCGGAAAATATTTTTACGAGCAGGGAGCGCGGCGGGCGATTAAAGCGAACCCGGGAAATTCGCAACAAAATAAAAATTTTGTTGCGAAAGGAGAGCGAAAAAGGGAGGCGGACGCAATATGGACTACAGAGCGGAGTCGCCTGAAATATTGCGGGATTTTCTGGCGTACCACGAAACCATCAAAGGACACTCGAAGAAAACCGTGGACGAGTACTTCCTCGATCTGCGGACATTCCTTCGCTTTATGAAGTTCCAAAAAGCCCGAGTGCCCGCCGGCGCGGAGTTCGATGAAATCCCCATCAAGGACGCCGATCTCTCGCTCGTCGGCGCCGTCACGCTTTCCGATGTTTACGACTTTCTGACGTATCTGACACGCGAACGCGCGTTGTCGGCGTCCTCGCGGGCGCGGAAAATCGCGGCGATCCGCTCGTTTTACAAATACCTCACCGTCAAGACGAAGCGGCTTGATGTCAACCCCGTAATAGATCTCGATCCGCCGAAGCTGAAAAAGACGCTACCGCGGTATCTTACGCTTGAGGAAAGCAAGCGGCTTTTGACCTCGGTTTCGGGCAAAAACCAAGAGCGCGATTACTGTATTCTGACGCTTTTCCTCAATTGCGGTGTGCGCGTTTCGGAACTTGCGGGTTTGAACCTCGGCGACGTCCGGGAGGATTCCCTGCGCGTGCTCGGCAAGGGCGGCAAGGAGCGCGTGCTTTATCTCAATGACGCCTGCATATCCGCCGTAAACGATTATCTGCAGATCAGGAAAAACACGGATAAAGACAACCGCGCGCTTTTTGTCACCGCAAAGCACGGGCGCATAGACCGCTCCACCGTGCACAGACTCGTCAAGAAGCATCTGCTCGCGGCGGGCATTGACGCAACAAAATATTCTTCGCACAAGCTGCGCCACACGGCGGCTACGCTTATGCTCAAAGGCGGCGTGGACATCCGGACGCTTCAGGAACTCTTGGGGCACGAGAACCTGAATACGACGCAGATTTACACTCACGTTGAAAGCGAAGCGCTCCGCGACGCGGCGGAGCGCTCTCCCCTGTCGGGGTTCAAGCCGGACGGCGTACCCGAAAATTGATCGTTTCTGACAACATAATGAGATATGAACTTCGCTCACAAGCGGATTTGGCTGTGCCGGGCGGCACGTCACATCTCGCGGTAGAGTTTGCGCGACTGTACGTACACTTCTTCCGTGAACGCCGGCGTGAGGCTCGCCATCGCGTAGTGCCCGAGCATGGCCGTCTTGCCGGGGACGCAGAAGCGTTTCGCGAAATCCCGCGCCGCGCCGCGCTGGACGTCCTCCGGCGCTTCGGGCGGGAAGCCCTCCGGCACTACGGAAATCGTAATACTGTCCCCTACCGTGTCGAACAGGTTGTATGTGTCGTTCATCGTCTGCGGATCCCAGCCGTCAAAGCCTCCGTTCACAAAGCAGCTCACCCTGTCCTCACTGTGGCCGCAACAGTGCAGCGTGACGTACCGCCCCTTGGAATGGATATGGCCGGTCAGCGCGCGCATATAGGGCGTGAACAGTTCATCCGCCGTTTCCTGCGAGAAGAACGGCGCTTTCTGGCTCCCCCAGTCGTCGTGGATGTTGAAGCCGTCGAGTCCGGGGTAATACTCGCAAAATTTGTCCACAAGCTTAATGCCGAGCTCGGTCATGGCCTCAAACAGCTTACGGACTGCTTTTTTCTGATCGTCGTCGATAAGCGCGATGGCGGCCGGCGCGAAATCCATGAACGAGACCAGCCGCTCGAACCAGAAGCCGTTGACGAACGACATTTGCGTCGAAACGCGGGGGTTGAGCTTCAGGTGCTCCGCCTCCCCCGCCCAGTCCCACGCGTCTATGTCGGGGATTTTGATTTTGTCGTACCACTCGTTCGCGTCCGCGAGGAACGGGTCGCCGGGGCGGACGATGGAACCGCCGGCGGACGCTACCCATTCCCACTCTATGCCGAACGCGTCCGTCGTGCCATCCGGCCCGCCGCGCCCGAGCAGATTGTTATAGAGATTCGGAATTATCATCGCGCTGTCCGACGGAAGCGGGAGCCAGTAAGGATGTTTATCGAAGAACATCGCCGCAAGGTTTTCGCGCGGGGTGACGGGCGTGTCGCGCAGAGGCGCCCCGGGTCCGCCCATGAAGCCGGGCAATGTGTCCACCACGCGCAGCTCAGCCGGAACATACGGGATTTTCCTGTTCATTTCGCCTCTCCTTTACTTGGGCAGATCCGTGCCCTCATAGCGGTAAACGCCGCCTTCCCGCACGATTTTGCCGTACTCGCCGGACGGATAGAACGGCATAAAATGCACGGGCGCGCCGAGCTTTGTGACGCGGGCGCTGTGCCATGTTTTCGGCGGAACGCGGACGATCGTCGGCTCCGTTATTTTGTACGTTTCGAGGTTTTCGGGGTCGTCTCCGAGCTTTATTTCTATCTCCGCGTCGAACTCAAAGAACTTCGTGATGTCAGCGCCCGTGAACCACAGATATTCCTCCACGGCGTGATGCATATGCAGCGGCGAGAGCTCACAGGGCTTTTGAACGATGTTGTACAGACAGCGCAGACGCGATTCCGGCATTTCGTCCGTGCCTCTGAACCCGGCGCGAGGAGACAGGAAGCGGTCGTCGCCGTGTGTCTCCGGCTTGAATTTGTACACGTATTTATCGTATTTGCCCGTGCGCGGCAGCTTCGCCATCTCATAGTACGGCGCGAGCAGATCGAGCTGCGGCGTCTCCGGGGCGGTCTCCGCGGACGCTTCCCCCTCCGACGCCGCCCCGGCGGCATCGTTCATTGCCTGCGAGAAGCATTTGCCGCAGTAAATGCACTCCTTAGAGCGGTCGAGTACACAGCGGCGTATTCCCGCGCCGTCGTATGTAAACTGCTCGCGCCCGTCAGGTCCGACGGCGCGGTTGATTTTCGACCAGTCCCCGTCGAGGTACACGGCAGAGAACACTATGGGTTTTGTGATGCGCTTGAAATTGACCGGACAGTGATAGAGTTTCGGCGGCACGCGGATGATAGTCGGTTCCGTGATGCGGAACATTTCGAGCCGCTCGGGATCCTCCCCGAGCCACACGTCCACCTCGGCGTCGAACTCGAAGAAATTGTTCATATCCGCGCCGGTGAACACAAGGTATTCGTCCGCCGCGTGGTGCGTGTGCGGGACTTCCATAGGCAGAGCCTTTTCCACCGCCGTGAAGTCCATGTAAAGTCGCGCCTTTTCCATCATCGTCGTGCCGCGGAAAAATCCGCGCGGCGACGTGAACCCGTACCACTGGTGATTTTCCACCGGAATTTTGAATACGAGTTCCTCAAATTTGCCCATAACCATTGCCTCCTGCTTATATTTTTTGTACAGTATCATCATACACCGAACAGAGGAATAACGCAAGTGAAATTTTTATAGTCCTTGACAAAAAAGTCCGAATTGTCTTTTCCGTTTTTTACCGGTACCACTTGCTCTGTTCCCTGTGCAGCCGCGCGTACTCCCCGCCCTGCTTTATAAGCTCCTCGTGAGTCCCGTCCTCCGCCGCCTTTCCGTCCCGGAACAC
>JAITJC010000062.1 GCA_031279125.1 Oscillospiraceae bacterium | reverse complement strand
GCGTGGCCGAGATGGAGCTGCCCCGTGACGTTCGGCGGCGGTATGACTATGGAAAACGGCTTTTTGGACTTGTCCGGCTCCGCGCGGAAATATCCGCCGTCCAGCCACATCTTGTATATTTTCGGCTCCGTCTTTTTCGGGTCGTAGACCTTGTCCAGTTCGGGCATAGTGTCACATCTCCTGTTTCTGAAGCTTGTCCGGCGACGCGCGCCTCGCCGTTTCGAGGAGTCTGCCCGCCAGACGCAGCAGCTCACCTATGCCCTCGCCCGTCGCGGCGGAGACCGAAACGGCGTTTTCGCCGAGCGGACGCGCGTCGGCACCCTGCAGATCGCATTTGTTGAACACTTCTATGCGCGGCGTTTTGCCCGCGCCAAGCTCTGAGATCAGCTCATCCGTAACTCGGGCGTGTTCCAGCCGGGCGGGATTTGACGCGTCGACAACATGCAGGACAAGATCGGCGTAGCGCAGTTCGTCAAGCGTCGCGCGGAAGGCGTCTATGAGATGGTGCGGGAGCTTGCGTATGAAGCCCACGGTGTCTGTGACGAGCGCCGCCGTTGAACGCGCGGAGCCCATGAGCCCGGGTAGACTCGCGCGGCGCGTCGTGGTGTCAAGCGTATCGAAAAGCCTGTCCCCCGCGTGCGTCTCCGCCCCCGTGAGCCTGTTGAAAAGCGTGGATTTCCCCGCGTTCGTATAGCCGACGAGGGCGATTACGGGTATCTCGTTCTTTTCTCGGCGGCGGCGCTCCGTAGCGAGATTGCGCATAATCCCGCCGATTTCATCCTCAAGCCGCGCTATGCGGCGGCGGATATGGCGCCTGTCTGTTTCAAGCTGTGTTTCGCCGGGTCCGCGCGTGCCGATGGGCGCGGATACGCCCGTCTGGCTCGTAAGATGTCCCCACATACCGGAAAGCCGAGGTAACAGGTATTTGTACTGCGCGAGTTCCACCTGCAAACGCCCAACGCGCGTGCTCGCGCGCTCCGCGAAAATGTCGAGAATCAGCGTCGAGCGGTCTATGACCCTAACTCCGAGTTCGTCGGACAGCGCACGCGTCTGCGACGGCGAAAGCTCGTTGTCGAACACGGCGAGGCTCGCGCCCTCCGCCTCGATGAGATTTTTCATTTCCTTCGCCTTGCCGTCACCGATGAACGTGCGCGGGTCGGGCGCTCGCCTGTTTTGCAAAACGCGCCCGACGGGTTCGCCGCCCGCCGTCAAAAGCAGGGACTCCAGCTCGTCGAGCGTGTCGTCTCCGGAGCGCTCGCGCGCGTCCATCGACGCGGCGCACAAGCCCGCAAGCACTGCCTTCTCTTTTGTTTTCAGATGCGTTTCCGTCATTAAACCCTCAACTTGCGGCGCGCGGCGCGCGCCGCGCCCGCTGGTTACTGCGTGAGACCGAATTTGCGGTTGAACTTGTCCACGCGCCCGCTGGTGTCAACCAGCTTCTGTTTCCCCGTGTAAAACGGATGGCACTTAGAGCAGATTTCGATCTTGATGTCCTGCTTTGTGCTGCCCGTTTCGATTACCTCACCACAGGCGCACCTAATGGTAGTTTGCTTGTAATCGGGATGAAGCCCTTCCTTCATTGACGATCACCTCCGTTGAAAATTGCCGTGTTTATTCACGGCACGCGCAAGTATATCACACGCGGCGGGGAATGTAAATACATATCCTTTTGGGCGCGCCGGGAATTCGCGCGGCGGCGGAGCGCGTCGGACGCCAGCCACAGGGCGGCGATCAAGAGCGTCGGGTTCCCGGAGGCGCGCGTCAGCAGCGCGCCGGCGAACAGCAGCGCCGCCGTGAGGGCGGCGGACAGCGCGGAGCGCGTGTTTTCAGCCGCGCTCAACCCGAATATATACGCGACGGCGCAGAACAGCGCCCTGCCGCCGTCGAGAGGATATATAGGCAGCAGGTTGAACACGGCGAAAATTAAACTCAGCCCGGCGAGCCTGTACAGCGCGTCAAGCCCGAACATGCGCCCGGCGAGCGCCGCCGCCGAGGCGAGCGCCAGGCTTGCCCCCGGTCCCGCCATCGCGGTTATCGCTTCCCCGCCGTAACTGAGCCCGCCGTACTCCATCGTGACGCCGGGGAACCCCACGCGCACAAGCCCCGCCTCTCCGCCGCACAGCCTCAGCGCCGCGTAATGCCCGAGCTCGTGAACCAATACGGCGACCGCGATAAGGGCGGCGAATTCCCACGCCCCGGATACGCATATCGCGGCGGGCAGGAGCGCGGCACCGGGCGTAACTCTCAGCTTTTTCATTCGCGCGTGTCACATGGCGTATCCGGCGCCCGCCGGGATCATATAGTCCGCGTACTCCCGCGAGGCCTCCGCGAGGGCCGCGAGCGCGGCGCCCGCCGCCCCCGGCGGCGCATAGGGGGCGGCGATGTCCGGCGTAATATCCGGTTCCGGTGTCCGCTCCGCCCGCGCCGGGGCTTCGGTTCCGGCGCGGGCGCCTTCGTCTGGCGCCGAAGTGAACGCCACCGTCCACGCCTCCCCGAGCGCCTCCGTGAACCGCCGCTCCCCGGAGAGTCCCTCTCCGATGGCCGCCAGCGCGGCGCGGTAGTTGAATGTTTCGCTCACCTTGTCCCCTATGGCAGCGGCGAGGTTCGGGAACGCGTATCGCGCGGCTATCGCCGCGAGAAGCGCCGCCGCCCCGAGCGCGAGCTTTGAGACGCGGCGATTCCCCTCCGGCGCGCCTCTGTAAGAGCGCCGCCTCGGCGTGTGCGCCGCCCTGTTTCTCGCGGTGTAATATTCGTCCATAGCCGTGTCACCCCGTATGCTGAAGTGATACAAACGTATGTCCGCGCGCCGGGGATTATGCCCGCAGCAACTCGGCGGCGCCGATTATCCCGAAGTCCTCGCCGAGTTCCGTCGTTTTGAACTCCACGGGCATTCCCGCCTTGTCGAACCCGTCGAATTTTTCGCGCACCATGTCGAGCAGCGGCAGCTCCATATTCAACAGCCCCCCGCCGAACACAAAGCAATCGATGTTCAGCGTTATATAGAGGTTGAACAGCCACACCGCCATATACAGCGTCATCTGCTCCACGGCGCGGACGGCGAGTCTGTCGCCGAGCTTCCAGCCCTCGGCTATCCGGGCGGTGGAAAAAGGCTCCGTGAGGGATGTTTCCTCCCCGTCCTCAATCCACTGTCTGATATGCTCCGGGATTTTCGACGCGGACGCGTAGGCGGAGACGCACCCGCGGTTCCCGCAGCCGCATTCCGGCCCCTCTCCGGGCGTCACTATCATATGGCCGCTCTCCCCGGAAAAGCCCCGGCTTCCCCGGAACAGCTTGCCGCCTATGATGATTCCGGAGGAAATGCCCGTGCTCAAAAGGCAATAGAGCATATTGTCGCGACCCCTGCCCGCGCCGTATCTGTGCTCCGCGAGCGCGCCCACGTGCATATCGTTCCCGACGGCGGCGCGGATGCCGCCCAGCCCGCGCTCCAGATATTCCAGCGCGGGGAAATCGCGTATCAGCGGGAGATTCGCCGTTCTTATGATGCATCCGTCCGGCGCGCGCACAAAGCTCGGCATCCCGGCGCCAACGCCCCGGAGTTCCCCCGCGGAGACGCCCGCCTCCGCGCAGAGGGCGTTTATATTGCCGATTATCCGGTCGAAGAACGGCTCCGGCGCGAGCTTCGCGTCGGAAGGGTGGCGGCGGCGGGCTATGATTTTGCCGTCCGCGTCAAAAAGCCCGTAGGCGGTTTTCGTCCCGCCGACATCGATTCCGACTGTGTACCCGCGTCCGCTCATGCGGCGGATCCCCCGGATGTCCGCGCCGCTTCGTAAATGCATGACATGATGATTCCCCTTTATAATTTCTGAAACTATTGTTTCTCTACATATTCCGGTAGCGTACCGGTTTCGGACGCATTTTCACGCCGGACACAAGCCCCATCGCGATATACGTCGTCACGACGGACGACCCCCCGTAGCTGAAAAACGGCAGCGTCAGCCCGATGACGGGCGTCAGACCGAGGCACATCCCTATGTTCTCAAGCGTCTGGAACACGAGCATAGACGCGATGCCCGAGCACACGAGCAGGCCGAGCGAGCTGTTTGACCTCACGCCGACATACAGGCATCTCCCGACGAGCGCCATCAGCAGCAGGATTACGGCCGCGCAGCCGATGAAGCCGAGTTCCTCTCCCGCCGCCGAGAAAATAAAGTCGCTGTGCTGCTGGGGAATCAAATCGCTCTGCGTCATCCGCCCCTTGTACAGCCCTTGGCCCAGAAAGCGTCCGGACGAGATGGCGAGCTTGCTCTGGTTCACCTGCCACATCGCGTCGAGCCCCTTCGGGTCTATCGACGAGTCGAACAGGACGAGTATGCGGAGCCTCTGGTTTTCGGAGAGGAACCGCCAGATTAGCGGGCACGCCGCGGCAAGCGCCGCGCCCGCCAACGCGAACCACCGCAGATATACGCCGCCGATAAACATCATGGCCGCGAGGATGAACGCGTATACGAGCGCGGAGCCGAGGTCGCGCGAGGATAGGAGCAGCAACGCGAAGTACGCGGCGAACACCCCCGCGAGACGCAGCACGGAGCCGGGCGCGTTCAGCGTGCGCCTGTCGCGCCGCTCCGATATGACGCGCGCTAAAATTATAATGTACAGCAGCTTCACGAACTCCGCGGGCTGGATGCCGATGCCGAGAAAGCGCAGCCATGCCCTGTTGCCCGTGTCGCCCTCCACGCCCCATATGAAAAGCGTGGAGATTATCAAAGCCCCCGCCGCGAACAGCAGCTTGTACTTATCCGCCAGAATATCGACGTCTATGAGAGAGGTCACGACGTACGCGGCGACGCCTATCGCAATCGCCAGCAGTTGCACGGCCACCTGGCTGCCGCCGTAAACGCGCGCCGCGCTTGAGACGAGAACCGCCCCGTAAACGGATGAAATGAAGCTCACCGCGAGCAGGAGCATATCGGACTCGCGGGCGTAATTGTGTACGGCGTCGAATATTTTTCTCAAAAGAACCCCCCGGAACGGCGGAGCGCGCCGCCGCTCAGATGAAGGGGCGGGAGTAATCTCCCGCCCCTGTCGCGTGTTTCACATTCAGCGCGGTCTCGCGCGGAATGTCTTTTATTGCGTTCTGTCTTGGAATTCGTAGTTGCCGGCGGGGACCTTCTCCGCGTAGAGTATGCGCTTGTGGAACTTCTCCAGCGAGGAGCGGTGCCCGATTGAGATTATCGTCGTATCCTTCATGCGTTCAAGCAGCATCGAGTACAGTTCCTCCTCGGAGGGTTCGTCCATGGATGCCGTGGCTTCGTCGAAGAACAGATAGTCCGGGTTATAGAGCATTGCGCGGGCGATGCCGACGCGCTGCTGTTCGCCGCCGGAGAGCATCATGTTCCAGTGACCGATTTCGTCGAGCCTGTCTACGAGGCCCGGCATACCGACGTCGATGAACGCCTGCTTGATGTCTTCGCGCTTGTACGTGTCGGGCGGTTCCGGATAGCTGACCGCCTCCACGAGCGTGCCTATCGGGAAATACGGGTTCTGCGGCAAGACGATTACGCGCTTGTTCTTCGGGAGTGTAATGTTGCCCTTGCCGTAAGGCCAGATCTGCGCCAGCACGCGGAAGAGCGTCGTCTTGCCGGCGCCGGTGCGACCCTTGATGAGGACTTTTTCGCCGCGCTTGAGCGTGACGTCCTTCGCGACGATCTGGAGCTTGCCCGTCGGCAGGTAGACGTCGAGGTTCTCTATGTGCACCTCGTCCTTGTCGCCCTCTTTGAACTTGAGCTCGGACGTGCGGATGACTTCCATAGTCTTGTCATAGTTGTCGTTGAACGCGTAGAGACGGTCGATGACCGCGACGTAAGCCGCCAACAACGCGTAGTTCGTATTGAACCACTTGAAGCCCGTTACGACGTTTTGGAACGCCGTGGCTATCAGGTTGAACGTGCCGTAGCCGGGAATCGCGTTGTAGAAGAAGAACGCGGGACCGAGCAGCAGCGTGAACATCATCGCGTCCACGTATTGCAAAACGCCCGCCGTGAGACCCATTTTCAACGTCCGCGCCATTGTGCGGAATTGGTTCACGACCATGTCGCCGTATGTGACCATCAAGCGGGAATGCTCGACGTCCTCACCGCGCAGGAGGGCTATCTGCTCGCTCTGCTCTCTGAAACGGACGAGCGCGAAGCGGTAGTTCGCGTTGTACATTTGCTGGTTGTAGGTCAGCCGGGTCATGGGCTTACCGATGATGTGCGTGACGATCGTCGTGATGGCGGCCCACAGGATGGAGAGGACAATGAAGTAGCCGGGGAAAGACCAGTCGCGGCCGCCGAGAATCAGCGGGATGGAGAGCGAGAGTTCCCAAAGCACCGTTATATACGTGACAAGCTGTATAATGTTCGTCACGAAGCCGAAAGCAAACGTCCACGTATTCGTTGTGAACAGCGCGATGTCCTCGGAAATACGCTGGTCGGGGTTATCGGTTTCGTTGCCGGAGAGCTGCATTTTGTAGTGGTTGCTGTTTTCCATCCACAGTTTCAGATAGCGCGCCGTCATCCAGCGGTTCCAGCGCACCGAAATCCACGAGGATATGTAGATATTGAACGTGCTGGAGAACAGCATCGAGGCGCCGAACAGCAGGAATACGTAAATTTGCTGCTGCCACAGGTGGGCGTTCATATTCGTAAACGCGTTCTGCCAGTCTCTCCACCACAAGTTGTAACGCAGCATAGCGGAGTTGGAGAAGAAAGTCATCGCGAGGTTGATTATGAGCAACCCAAAGCTGCCGAGCGCCTCGTCCGAACGCAACCAGTAGGGCGTCGTCATCTTCCAAATCCGAGCCACGACCACTGAGAATTTTTGTTTTTTCATGCTCGTTTATTCCTCCAAAGATAAATAATGTAATACCGCGCGAGCCGTTCTCATTTGTTTCGCAAAAGATTGCCGCCGGTGTTGAGCTTGGATTTGGAATACTTTATACCGCGGTTTCTGATTTCAAGGCGCATGGCGTACGCGACGATGATGCCCAGCGGTATCGCGCCGCCGACGCCGACAAGCAGAAGCCAGAGCGTGAAGAAGCCGTCCGGACCTTTGAAAACGGGGTAGGCGGCGCTGTAAATCGTGTTACATGCGGTAAGTCCTTGGAGTACGACTATGCCGACCCTGCCGGCCGTCGGGGTGTTGACCTCAAAGTGGCCGTTCTCGTCCGTCAAAACGCCCTCGCCCGCGGTATCCATTACGCTCGTATTCGGGCTGATGAGCGGGTTCGGGGGCGTTTCGGCGTCTATGAGCGCATAGCCCGCGCCGAGCGGAGTTTTAACGGTTTCGCCGTTCGTGCCGTATTCGAGAACGTAGGCGTCGCCGTAGGCGACAATGCTGTTGATGTAAATATCCAAGTAGACGGCGATGGGCGCCTGCTGCGCGTTCGTGGAGATGGAGATGAGGAAATTGTCGTCCGCCTTGATCGCGGCTTCCAAGGCGGAGGTGTCGCTGATGTCGATGAGTTTGTCGTTGAGGGCGAGCTTCGGACGGACAAGCCCTCGGTCTTTCCACTCAACGCCCCAGATTTTCGCGCCGGCGGCGTAGCCGTCAAGACCATTCTCTCCGAAGTTATAGTAGAGCTCGTGGAAGCGCTTGATCGCGCCTTCTATCGTGCGCTGCTCGCCGACCTCGGTGTTCTTGGTGAGCTTCACGGGCACCGCGATGGCGTTCGGGGCGAGCGTGGTGTCGAGCTTGACGGTGAAGTACACCGTGCGCGCGTTGCCGTCTAAGGGCTCCGCGGGGGCGCTTATCGATTTTAAGACGTTGATGGCGGCTTTGCCCTCAAGGATGACGACGCCGTCCCAGTTCTCATCGCCGGGGATAGTAAGGACGAATGTACCGTCCCCGCCCGTTGTGCCGAGTTCATTGCCGGCGGAGTCAAGGATGCGGCCGCCGGAAATCTTTGAGCCCATGTACTGGAACGTCGTGAAGTCGAGCGCCCAATCCGTGGCCGTGATAATGATTTCGCCGGCGTTTTCGCTCTCGCTCGCCTTCAATGTGGCGGCGGTGGCGGCGCCGGACGCCGTCATTATGATGTTGTCGCCGGGCTTGACGGCGGCAGTATCAACGGTGGTGGCGACCATGCCGTCGCCCTGTGAGTTGTACGGGGTGCCGCTGATGCCCCAAGCCATAGAGACGAGGTACATATTGTACGTCGGGTCAATGGAGGCGGCATAGCCGGAGACACCGCCGCTGTACCATGTTTCGTGAGCCTTCAGCAAGACGCCCTCGACGGTCATTGTGTCGGGCAGCACAGGCTGCGCCGCAACCTCGACCTTGCCGTTGGCGACGATGGTGATGTAAACCTCGCCGGATTCGCCGGCGGGCGCGGGCGCCGGTTCCGCGGGAGCGGGGGCGGGAACATCGCCGTCGTCCGGAGACGCGGGAACCTCGCCGAGCACCGCGCCGGGCTCGAGGAGTACCACGTAATCAAAACTATTTATGTTGAGCAGTGTCCACGTGCCGGGTGTCAAATCGGCGACAGAGCCGACATTGGCGTAGCCCGTGATTTCCGTGGGCGCGGCGATGGGGGAGTAGCTCGTCGCGTCCATGAAGAGATACAAATGCACGCCGCTCGGGATGCCCGACGCGTCAAGCGTGGGGTCATAGGTGCCGGCGGCCGCCGGCCATACGCCGACGTCAACGGCGGACGCGAGCTCCGGAGGAAGCTCAGAAGTCGGGGCGGGGGGAGACTCCGCGGGGGCGCCGTCCGTGCCGCCGTCCGAGGCGCCGTCAACTGTTCCCGGCCACGCGGAAAGCGGTTGATCGGGCACGAGCCCCGTATAGTTGCCGGGATTGGACGCTTGGACAAAGCATACGCTGTTGCCCGTCGTGCCGAGCGCGTAGCTGTAGCCGTTTATATCGGCGACGGAGACGACTTCGCCCGCGGCGATATCCGCTGTCGTCATGTTGAACGCGGCGTCAAAGCTCGTAAGCTGTACGGCGGCGTCGAACGACACCGTGCCGTTGTCGTCGAAGTACAGCGCGTAGACAAAGCCGGGGGTACCGAACGCGGACAGGTCGAACTTATACCAGTTGTCCTGTACACCCGTCGCCGTGATAGCCGCGTCTCCGCCGTCCGTTGTGACGACAACGTCCGATGCCGCGAGGATTCCCACGGGGAACGCCGCCGCCGACAACAACATCGCGGCGAGAACTATTGCGAGTAACCGTTTCATCTGGTTTCCTCCAAAAAAATCAAATGATTATTAATCCGCTCAAGCGCCCTGTCTCTCGTCCGCTTTCCGGCGGTCAACCGAAACAGCGGCGGGCTTGAAAAGCGCTTCTTCAAGCTCGCCGCCTCGCCGAAACCGCTGTTTCGGCGAGGCGGCGAGCATTTGCCCGGGAGAATTTATTTGTTTCGGCTCTTGCCGCGGCGCGGGAGCGCGAGGACGGCAAGACCCGCCGCCGCCGCCACGAACATGGCGGAGAAGAGGACGATGCCGGAGGTGTCGCCCGTCGCGGGGGAACCGCCTCCGGATACGCTCGCCGGAAGGGCGGAAAGCGGCTGGTCGGCGACGAGCCCCGTATAGTTGCCGGGATTGGACGCTTGGACAAAGCATACGCTGTTGCCCGTCGTGCCTATGGCGATACTCTGACCATTGATATCGGACACATTGAGCACCGCTCCGGCGGCCACGTCCGTGGTTGTCGGGGCGAACGTCGTCGCGTCAATGCTGACGAGCTGTACGGCGGCGTCGAACGACACCGTGCCGCCGTCGTCGAAGTACAGCGCGTAGACAAAACCGGGGGTACCGAACGCGGAGAGGTCAAACTTGTACCATTTGCTCTGCAGGCCTGTCGCCGTCATCTTAGGCAGACCGTCGAACGATACAGTCGTGTCGCTCGGCGCGGCGGGAGCCTCGGGCGCGGGGGCTTCCTCGGCGGGAGCGGGGGCTTCCTCGGCGGGAGGCGCTTCAGG
>JAITJC010000061.1 GCA_031279125.1 Oscillospiraceae bacterium | reverse complement strand
GAAAGCGTGGACTTCTCTGACCCGTACATCGATTCCGTGCAGTATCTGATACTCCCGGAGGATTCCGGCATATCGGCGCTCGAAGAGCTTGAGGGCAAAACTGTCGGCGTCGCCAAGGGCTACACGGGACAACTCCTCGTCGAAGGGGAACTTGAGTCCGGCGGCGCGCTCGACGGCAAAAACGTGACCGTCAACGCCTACAACAGCGCGATGGAGGCGGTGCTCGACCTCAACACGGGGCGCGTCGCCGCCGTCATAATGGACGAGTACGTGGCGAAGACTATAGCGGAGAACACCCGGGGCGTCCGCGCCGAGGAACTCCGTTACGCCGACGGGACGCTCGCCTCCGAGCAGTACGGCGTCGCGGTTCCCAAGGGCAGCGGCGACCTGCTTGAAATCATAAACTCCGTGATAGCGCGGCTCGCCGCGGAGGATCGCGTCGCCGGGTGGGTCGTCGAATACTCCGCCGTGTCATAGCGGCAATATAGAACGGGATGACCGCCGCCCTCGAATGGCTCGCGCGCCAGTTCACGATAACCTTCATAACCGGCAACAGATACAAGCTGTTCCTGACCGGTCTGCGGAACACGCTCATAATAGCGTTCGGGGCGGTCGTCATCGGCACGTTCATAGGCGCCATAGTCGCGATGGTGCGCGTTCACAGCGCGCAAAGCGGCAAGCTGAAAGCGCTCGACAAGCTCTGCGGGGCGTACCTCGCCGTTTTCCGGGGCACGCCCATCGTCGTGCAGCTTCTCATAATGTACTATATCGTGTTCGCGTTCATCGACAACGGCATATCGATAGCGGTGCTCGCGTTCGGGATAAATTCCGGGGCGTACGTTGCGGAGATAGTCCGCGCGGGGATACTCGCCGTCGATATAGGGCAGACGGAAGCCGGGCGCTCGCTCGGCCTTTCCTCCGGACGGACGATGCGGCTCATAGTCCTGCCGCAGGCAATTAAGAACATCCTCCCCGCGCTCGGCAACGAGCTCATAGCCCTGCTGAAAGACACGTCCGTGGCGGGTTACGTCACCGTCAAGGACTTGGCGCAGGCGGGGGAGAACGTCAGGACGCTCACGGCGGAGCCGTATTTCTCGCTGCTGTTCGTCGCGGCGGTATACTTCCTGCTCGTCATGGGCATCACGAAGATTCTGCGCGTCGTCGAAAGGAGGCTCGCGAAGAGTGATCGTCATTGAAGAGCTCGTGAAAAAATTCGGCGGGAACGTCGTGCTCGACGGCGTTTCGGAGCGCATACGCGCCGGGGAGAAAGTGGCGGTCATCGGCCCGTCCGGCTCCGGCAAATCGACGCTCCTGCGCTGCCTGAACCTCTTAGAGCGCCCGGACGGCGGCAGAATCGCGTTCGAGGGCGAGGACATAACGGATCCGAAGTGCGACGCGGACGCCGTCCGCCGCCGGATGGGGATGGTGTTCCAGCATTTCAATCTATTCAACAACCTCACCGTGCTGAAAAATATCACGCTCGCGCCCGCGCGACTGAAAATTATGGCGGAGGCCGAAGCCGAGGAGCGCGCCCGCGCCCTGCTCGCGAGGATCGGACTCCCGGAGAAAGCGGACGCGTACCCGTCCATGCTCTCCGGCGGGCAGAAGCAGCGCGTGGCCATAGTCCGCGCGCTCGCGATGAACCCGCGCGTCATGCTGTTCGACGAACCGACGTCGGCGCTCGACCCGGAGATGGTCGGCGAGGTGCTGGACGTCATACGCGAGGTCGCGGAGGCGGGGATGACGATGGTCATCGTCACGCACGAGATGGGTTTCGCGCGGGAGGTCGCCTCCCGCGTCGTATTCATCGACGGCGGCAAAATCAAGGAAACGGGGACGCCCCCGGAGCTTTTCGATTCCCCGCGAGACGCGCGTCTGCGCGAATTCCTGTCGAAGGTGATTTGAGTGAGGACGATATACGCGGACAACGCGGCGACGACCGCGGTCTCCGAAAAGGCGCTGGCCGCCATGCTGCCGCACTTCCGCGAGAGCTTCGGGAACCCCTCCGCGCTTTACGACTGCGGGCAGGAGGCGAAAAAAGCCTTGGAGGCGAGCCGCCGCGCCATAGCGGGTTGCATAGGCGCGCTCGGCACCGAGATATATTTCACCTCCGGCGGCACGGAGAGCGACAACTGGGCGATCTTCGGCGCGTGTCATGCGAGGAGGGAGCGCGGGCGGCACATAATCTCGACGGAGATAGAGCACAGCGCCGTACTGCGCCCGCTGGATAAAATGCGCGACCGGGGCTATGAGGTGACGCTCCTGAAGCCGGACAAAAACGGGCTGGTGACACCGGGACAGCTTGAGGACGCGATAAGAAGCGACACGATCCTTGTCAGCATAATGACGGCGAACAACGTCGTCGGGACAGTCATGCCCATCCGGGAGCTGTGCGAAACGGCGCGCCGCCGCCGCGTCATATTCCACACGGACGCCGTGCAGGCGGCGGGGCATATCCCGATAAACGTGCGGGAACTCGGCGTGGATCTCCTTTCTCTCTCGGCGCATAAATTCCACGGGCCGAAAGGCGTCGGCGCGCTTTTCGTGAGGCTGGCGCTGAAACCGGAGCCGTACATCGTCGGCGGCGGACAGGAGAAGGGGTATCGCTCCGGAACCGAAAACGTGCCGGGCGCCGCCGGGATGGCGGCCGCCCTGCTGGAGCGCGCGGAGAACATGCGCGCCGAAACAGAGCGGCTTGCGGCGATGCGGGACAGGCTCATCGAAAACACGCTGAAGATTCCCGGCGTATATTTGACGGGGTCGCCCGACAAGCGTCTGCCGGGACACGCGTCCTTCGTCATAGAGGGCGGCCGCGACAGCGCGCATTTGATAAACATGCTGAACGAGGAGGGTATCTGCGCAAGCTCCGGCTCCGCCTGCTCCGCGTCCTCAAAAGAGGCGCCGCATGTGCTGACGGCGCTGGGCTGCGATGAAAACACGGCCCGCGGCGCGCTGCGCATCTCTCTCTCCCCTTACAACACGGAGGAGGAGATAGAGATAATCGGCGAAAAGCTCCCACGGCTCATCGGGCAGTTCCGGTCGAGGCGCGAACAAAAAATACTGCGGGCGTCGGCACGCCGATGATACGCGCTTGACAAGACGCTTCGGACGGTGTAAAATCCCGCGTATGCGAGCCCCCGTAGTTCAATGGACAGAACAAGTCTCTCCTAAAGATTAGATGTCGGTTCGATTCCGGCCGGGGGCGCCACCTGACGCGTCGGTGCCGTTTTGAAACGCGTTTCCGGCTGCCCGATTTTTTTTGAAATACGTGTTGCAATGGCGCCGGCGCCGTGATATAATCGGGCAGCTTCAAAATCCGCGAAGCGGATTTCGGGCGCCGCGGACTGTGGAGAAGTACCCAAGAGGCCGAAGGGGGCGGTTTGCTAAACCGTTAGCGGGTGTATAGCCCGGCTCGGGTTCGAATCCCGACTTCTCCGCCAGAATGTTTTTGTTGACTTTGCCCCGCGCCTCTTTTATAATACGCTTTACGGAGAAGTCGCGTAGTTTGGTCGAGCGCGCGCGATTGGAAATCGCGTAGGCGTCAAAAGCGCCTCGAGGGTTCGAATCCCTCCTTCTCCGCCAAAGCCGGCGCGCCCCCGCCCCGCGCGGGCGATATCGAGGTGTAGCGAAGCTTGGTATCGCACTTGCTTTGGGAGCAAGGGATCGCAGGTTCAAATCCTGTCACCTCGACCAGTGTTTGCCCCCGCAAAACCGCCACCCCGATTACGCCCTCGCCACCTGGCACAGCCCTTCCCTGAACGGGACGAAACCGGAGATGGGGTCGAAGTCCCGCGTTATGAGCTCGTTCGCGTTCGCGCGCTCCCAGCCGTGGAGGATGTCGATAACGCCGGGCTTTATCGTCTCGCTCGTCTCCAGCCGCACGACGATGCCCGCCCTGTTCGCGGGCGCGGTGACGCGGACCCGGTCGCCGTCCCGTATCCCGCGCTCGCGCGCGTCGCCCGGATGCAGGCGCACTATGGGCTCCGGCATATAGCGGCGCAGCCACGGCAGCTCGCGGTGCTTGGCGTTTGAGTAATACGGCACACGGGAGCCGCAGTTCATAACAAGGGGGAAATCCAAGGCCGCGTCCGGCGCGGAGACCGGGCTGTACACGGGCTCGCGGTACACGGGCAGCGGGTCAAGCCCGTGCGTCCGCAGAAGCTCGGAGGCGAATTCCAGCTTGCCGCTCGGCGTCTCAAAACCCGGCTTGCCGTCTTTCCTCAACAGGCCGAGCTCCCATTTTTTGAACTTCATTCCGCCGCGTATCGGTATTATCAGCCCGCCGGGGGACGCCTCCCGCAAATCTTCCAGCGTGTACGTCTTGGAGCCGCCGAGCGTCCTCAGCACCTCCCGCAGACACTCCTCCTCCGCCTTTTCCCCGCCGCCGAAGAATACGTCCCCGTATCCGAGCGCCGCGCCGATGTCGCAGCAGATGCGGTAGTCGGAGCGCGCCTCCCCGCGCGGGGCTATCACGGGCTCGCGCAGGAATATTTTGCGCCCGCTGAACGTCAGGGGCGCGGACCTCTCATAGCTCATCGCGGCGGGCAGGAGCATATCCACATAGTCGTGCGTCCACGGGTTGTCCCGGAAGTCCGCCGCGACGACAAAGTCCATGTCGCGGAACGCCTCTTGATACTCGTGGGACTGCGCCCACATCATGGTGTTGCCGCCGAGCATGAGGCAGGCGCGTATCGCGCCCGTTTTGACGTATTCCGGTATCGCGTTTATCTGGATGTTCCCGTCGATGTCTGTCGCGTCCCATAGCGGGAAGTACGGTGTATCGACGCGCAGATGGCGTATCCCGGGGTACAGGCCGAGCCGCGCGAACTTGAACGACGCGCCGGACAGATCGATATCCAGCGGGTCGTCCGAAATGTGGTGGCCGCCCTCCACGTCAAGGCTCCCCGTCAGCGGGATCAGGAGCATCATCGCGCGGTAGTTGTCCACGCCGTTCGTGTGGTGCGGCTGCGCCGCCGAGCTTTTTATGGTTATGGGCCGCCGGCGCTCCGTCAGGAGCCGCGCCGCCTTTTCCAGCGCGGCCTCCGGGACGCCGCATATCCCCGCCGTCCGTCCCAAAGTGTACATCGCGGCGAGGCGCGCGTATTCCTCAAAGCCGTGCGCCCATTTTGCGATGAATTCCTTGTCGTAATTGCCGCTTTTGATTATTTGATCCGCGAAGAACAGCGCGAGCGCGCCGTCCGTCCCCGGGCGGAGTTGTATGTGTACGTCGGCGAAGTTTTCCACCGTGTTCGTCACGCGCGGGTCCACGACGATGTATTTGACGGTGCCGAACTCGCGCGTCGTCGTCATTCGGTCCACGCTCCAGCCCGCGCTGGCGGCGGGATTGTTCCCCCAGATTATGCACACGGACGTGTCGTTTATATCCGGCGGCGAACCCATCGCCAGGGAATGCGCCGCGCGGCACTCCACGCCGTAGATCAGCTTGATCGCTATCGTCGTCGCCGTGGAGCAGGTGGAGCTCTCCGTGCCGAAATTCGGCGAGCCGAACGTATACGCCAGCCTCTGCATAATCGCCCTCGGTTCCTTCGGATCGCCCGTCATGAACAGCACCTTCTCAGCGCCGTACTTCTCCTTTATACCGTTGAATCGCTCCGCGATTTCCCGGAGCGCCTCGTCCCACGTTATGCGCTTCCACCGGCTGCGCTCGCCCTTGGGATTCACGCGGCGCATGGGGTACAGCACGCGGTCGGGCGCATAGATATCCTGTGCGGACGCCGCGCCCATGGGGCAGAGTGTCTCGTTGCCGTATTCCTCGCGCCGCTCCAGCCGCACGATTTTCCCGTCCTTGACGAGAGCCTTGACGCCGCAGCGCGGCACGTGGTTGCACATGACGCAGTGGCTGTATTTGTACTCCCCGCCGACTTCCTCCGGCGGAGACGGGTTGTTGCGGCGTATGAAATCGCGGGATTTGATAAGCCCGTCCTTGAGCTCGCGGTAATCGGGGTCCGACGGGGTCCGGCGCTTTTCGGCTTTTTCAAGCGTTGTCGGGACAAGTCCCTTGCCGTCCGGGGCGTAGCCCCGCGGCAGCAACGCGGGGTTCATGCCCTCCGGCACGACGTAGTACATGCGCGTACCCTCGATTTTCACCGCGCCATAGAGCTTGATGTAATAGTTGATCTCGCTCTCCGGGTCGCTCAGGTCGCCGAATACGCGGCAGCGCGCCGGGCAGAGCGCGACGCAGATCGGCTCCTCCCCGCGCGCGAGCCTGTCCTGGCAGAGCGTGCATTTCTCCGCCTTGAACCCGCCGCCCGGAAGCTCTGTTATGAAGCGCTGGCCGTAAGGACACGCCTCGGCGCACGCGCCGCAGCCGACGCACTTCCCGTCGTCCGTCAGCACGGGGCCTTCCGCGGCTATCGTCGTCGCGCCCGTCGGGCAGACGCGGTGGCACGGCGAATCCTCGCAGTGGTTGCACATCGTGGAGATGTATCTCCGGTGGGCGCCCCCGCCCTCTCCCCACTCCGTGACAACGCCCTGATTGTAGTCCACGCCGTCGCGCGTGTTGAAATACTGCTTGCACGCCGTGACGCAGCCGAAGCACCCCGTGCATCTTTCCAGGTCGATTAACATTCCGTATTGAGCCATACGCGCCCCCTTGTGTTTAATTCACATATGTTTGATATGTTTAGAATTATAGCACGGGGGAAACGGGTTGTCAACACACCGCCCGCAAAAAAATTTTCGCTGTCTCCGCGCGTTCGCGGAAAAATATATATCGCGGGAATCTCAAGCGCGCCCGCGCGGTCAGGGGCGCTTTTTCCTCCCGTCGTATTTCAGGAGCAGAAACGCCACACCCAGAAAGAACGCCGTAAAAACCGCGAGGTAGACGAACACGCGGACACCCAGCTTGTCGAAATCGATGAAGAAGTACGGGAAGCGGCCGGAGTAGTACACGGGGGTCTTGCTCAAAAAGCCGATGGCGGTGGACTGCGCGAAATACGCCAGGGGTATGATGGCGAAGAACCAGGGGTCGCGCCTTTTCAGCTTGCCGCGCTCGGAGAAGAATAAGTAATCGAATATCATCAACAGCGGCGTTATACCGTGGACTTGAAGATTGCCGAACGCGAGAAGCCCCGGCCCGAGCATCAGCGGCGCGAGAAGCGCCCAGTACAGCAGGAACGTCACCGCTATGGAGAGCGCCACGATGGCGGACAGCCGCTCGAAAAAGCTCGAGTCCCCCTTCGCGCCGTCCCGGCCTATGGCGAGCGCCGTCCTGACGGACAGGGCGCCGAACATCGCCAGCACGAGGAGATTGCTCTGGGTCGTGTAATACAGCAGTCCCGACCACCAAATAGCGCCGCGGAACGCGCCGAGCGTGTCAAGGATACCGAGAAGGCACAGGGCGAAGGCGGCGAACCTGAAGCACAGCGCGAAAATTCTGTTGTTTCTCATAAAACATTCCCCCGTAACGCATTTTACGATATTCTATTTGAAAAATCCGCGCTTGTCAAGCCTCGTTCCGCGCTGTATAATGCCGAGCGTAAAAAAATGCGGGAGGAATCGCAGAAAATGCCGAAATACAAATTTGAGACGCTCCAGCTCCACGCCGGGCAGGAGACGCCCGACCCCGCCACCGACGCGCGCGCCGTGCCTATCTATCAGACGTCGAGCTACGTGTTCCCGACATCAGAGTCCGCCGCCGCGCGCTTCGCGCTGACGGAACCGGGCAACATTTACACGCGCCTTATGAATCCGACAAACGACGTGTTCGAAAAGCGCGTGGCGGCGCTTGAGGGCGGCGCCGG
>JAITJC010000079.1 GCA_031279125.1 Oscillospiraceae bacterium | reverse complement strand
AGGGACGCGCCGACGAGGCGAGGCCGCTCGTCGCAGAACTGATGGAACTGCTGCCCGGAGATAAGGAGTTGCCGGAGCTTGGCGGGGGCGGACTAACGGTTAAGCGCCGGGAATGAGCTGTTCGATTTCGGCGGCCGGCAAACCCGTCGCCCGGACGATGTCCGCGGGAGCCAGACCCGCCAGCAGAAGATTTTCGGCGACTTCGATCTTGCCTTCGACCTTGCCATCCCTGAACCCCTCCGCGCGCCCGTGAAAAATTTTCAGAAATCGCGAAAAGCGGTTGACATCCGCCAAACAATGTGATACAATCCTGCTCCGCGCGCGAGAAACGCTGAGTTTCCGGGCGCGGATTTAAGCAACGAAACTTTAGAAGGGAAGGAGGAAGAAAATGCCCACATTTAATCAGCTCGTCCGTCACGGCAGGGAGACGCTTGCCGTGAAGTCGAAGTCGCCGGCGATGCAGAAGGGGCTCAACACCCTGAAAAACAGGGAGACGGATCTGCCCTCTCCGCAAAAGCGCGGCGTATGCACCGTCGTAAAGACGCAGACGCCGAAAAAGCCCAACTCCGCGTTGCGGAAAATAGCGCGCGTGCGCCTTTCAAACGGCTTCGAGGTCACGGCGTATATCCCCGGCATTGGCCACAATTTGCAGGAGCACAGCGTTGTCATGCTGAGAGGGGGGCGCGTGAGAGATCTGCCCGGCGTGCGCTATCACATCATCCGCGGCACGCTCGACTCGCAGGGCGTGGCGAAGCGTATGCAGGCGCGATCCAAGTACGGCGCGAAGAAGCCGAAGGCGGGGAAGAAGTAACCCGGTCGAAAACGCGAACACACCGCCATATCGAGCGGATAACATAAATGCGTTTTATCATCCCTCCCGGATTAGGTCAAAGCCGCGGGGATGGTTGCGAATAATATATGTTGCCTCGAAGATACGGCAAAATCATATCCGCAGGCCCGGCCGGGGATGTGAAGTACCTGTGATACTCATTTCATATGAAGGAGGGAAGTACAGTGCCCAGAAGAGGTAACGTACCAAAACGAGAAGTCTTGCCCGATCCGATCTACAATTCGGTTCTTGTCACAAGGCTTGTAAACAGCATAATGCTTGACGGCAAGAAGGGCGTGGCCCAAAAGGTCGTATACGGCGCGTTCGGCATTATAAAGGACAAGACCGGCAAAGATCCGCTGGAGGTGTTCAACGCCGCCGTGGAGAATATTATGCCGACGCTTGAGGTCAAGGCGCGCCGCGTGGGCGGGGCGACGTACCAGGTGCCGATAGAAGTGCGCCCGGATCGCCGCAGGACGCTCGGGTTGCGCTGGCTGACGAGCTATTCGAGAGCGCGCAACGAAAAGACGATGAAGGAGCGCCTCGCGGGGGAGATTATGGACGCTTCGAACAGCGCGGGCGCGGCCGTGAAGAAGCGCGAGGACACCCACAGAATGGCGGAGTCGAACAAGGCTTTCGCCCACTACAGATGGTAAACAGCAAAGAGTTCCGGCCCTCGGCGAGAGCGGCGCCGGGCTATGAAGACAGATTAAAAGGAGCACGAAATGCCAAGGCAATACCCGCTTGAAAAAACAAGAAATATCGGTATAATGGCGCATATCGACGCGGGAAAGACGACTACGACGGAGCGCATCCTGTTTTACACGGGGCGCACCCATAAAATCGGCGAGGTTCACGAGGGCAGCGCCACGATGGACTGGATGGCGCAGGAGCAGGAGCGGGGGATAACGATAACCTCCGCCGCTACGACTTGTTTCTGGAAGGATCACCGCATCAATATAATAGACACGCCGGGGCACGTGGATTTCACTGTGGAGGTCGAGCGCAGTCTGCGCGTGCTCGACGGGTCCGTCACGGTAATGTGCGCCAAGGGCGGCGTCGAGCCGCAGTCGGAGACGGTCTGGCGGCAGGCCGACCACTATCACGTCCCGCGAATGATATACGTGAACAAGATGGACATCATGGGCGCGGATTTCTTCAACGTGCTGAAAATGGTCGAGGACAGGCTGAAATGCAACGCCGTGCCGATCCAGCTCCCCATAGGGGCGGAGGCGGACTTCAAGGGCATAATCGACCTCGTGGAGATGAACGCGGACGTCTATTACGACGACCTCGGACAGGATATGCGCGAGGAGGAGATTCCCGGGGAACTCCGGGCGCTCGCGGAAACCTACCGCGAGAAGCTGATTGACGCCATTTCGCTTTTTGATGACGATATCGGGGAAATGTTCCTCGAAGGGCAGGAAATCCCGGCGGAGAAAATCCGCGCCGCCATACGGCGGGCGACCGTCGCCGTCGAGATGATCCCCGTGACGTGCGGAACGAGCTACAGGAACAAGGGTGTGCAGAAGCTGCTCGACGCCATCGTCGAGTATATGCCGTCCCCGCTCGACATCCCCGCCATAAAGGGCACGGTTCCGAACACGGGCGCGGAGGACGCGCGTCCCGCGTCGGACACGGAGCCTTTCTCCGCGCTCGCGTTCAAGATCATGACGGATCCGTTCGTCGGGCGGCTGTCGTTTTTCCGCGTTTACTCGGGCTCCGCCGAAAAGGGCGCGTCTGTTTACAACTCCACGAAGGGTCAGCGCGAACGGCTCGGGCGGATACTGCAGATGCACGCAAACGACAGGCAGGATATAGACGTCGTCTATTCCGGGGACATCGCCGCCGCCGTCGGGCTGAAGAACACGACGACGGGAGACACGCTCTGCGACGAGCGAAAACAGATCATACTGGAGTCGATGGAGTTCCCGGAGCCCGTCATCCGCGTCGCCATAGAGCCCAAGACAAAAGCGGGGCAGGAGAAAATGGGGATAGCGCTCCAGAAGCTCGCGGAGGAGGATCCGACATTCAAGACGTACACGGACCAGGAGACAGGCCAGACGATAATCTCCGGCATGGGCGAGCTTCATCTGGAGATCATTGTGGACAGGCTTCTGCGCGAGTTCAAGGTCGAAGCGAACGTCGGGAAGCCGCAGGTGGCGTACAAGGAGACGATACTCGGCACGGCGGATGTGGATCAGCGCTATGTGCGGCAGTCGGGCGGCCGGGGTCAGTACGGCCACGTGAAAATCATCGTCGAGCCGAACGAGTCCGGCAAGGGCTACGAGTTCACGAACAAAATCGTCGGGGGCACCATACCGAAGGAATATATCCCGGCGGTGGACGAGGGCATACGCGGCGCTATGGAGGCTGGCATCCTCGCCGGGTACCCGGTCGTGGACGTGAAGGCGACGCTTTACGACGGCAGCTTCCACGAGGTGGACTCCTCGGAAATGGCGTTCAAAATCGCGGGTTCCATCGCGTTCAAGGACGCGATGGCGAAGGCGAAGCCGACGCTGCTCGAACCGATAATGAAAGTCGTCGTCACCGTGCCGGAGGATTACATGGGCGACGTCATCGGCGATTTGAACGCGCGGCGCGGACAGATAAGCGGGATGGAAACGCGCTCCGGCGCGGCGGAAATCAGCGCGTCCGTGCCGCTGTCCACGATGTTCGGCTACGCGACCGACCTGCGTTCCAAGACGCAGGGGCGCGGAAACTACACCATGGAGCCGAGCCACTATGTGGAGCTGCCCAAGTCCCTCCAGCAGGAATTGATAACGGGCAAAAAATAAACGCTCCCGCGCCCGCAAAAAAGTGTTGCCAAAAACAAAAAAATGTGGTACTATGCAATGGAAGGGTCGGTGCCCGTGGGGCGCATGGCCGGAAGCGGCCGCGCGAAGCGGCGTTAATACTGAAAGAACAAACGAATTTACTATAACGATCGGAGGCTTATACCAATGGCAAAGCAAAAATTTGAGAGAACCAAGCCGCACGTAAACATCGGGACCATCGGGCACGTCGATCACGGAAAGACGACGCTCACGGCGGCGATCACGAAGTACCTCTCTTTCCAAGGCAAGGCGAAGTTCGAGGCGTACGAGCAGATTGATAAAGCGCCCGAAGAGCGGGATCGCGGCATCACGATCAACACAGCGCACGTCGAGTATGAGACCGACGCGCGCCACTACGCGCACGTGGACTGCCCGGGCCACGCGGACTATATCAAGAACATGATCACCGGCGCGGCGCAGATGGATGGCGCGATTCTCGTCATCGCCGCGTCCGACGGACCTATGGCGCAGACGCGCGAGCACATCGTCCTTGCCCGTCAGGTCGGTGTGCCGGCCATCGTCGTGTTCCTCAACAAGGTCGATCAGGTGGACGATCCGGAGCTTCTGGAGATCGTCGAGATGGAAGTCCGCGAACTGCTCACGAAGTATGATTTCCCCGGCGACGATATCCCGATAATCAAGGGCAGCGGACTGCTCGCGCTGGAGTCCGAATCCAAGGACGTGGGCGCGGAGGAGTATCAGTGCCTCAAGGAACTCTTGGACGCCGTGGACAGCTACATTCCGACGCCGGAGCGCAAGAGCGATATGCCGTTCCTCATGCCCATTGAGGACGTGTTCACGATCACGGGGCGCGGCACCGTCGCCACGGGGCGCGTCGAGCGCGGCAAGATAAATATGAACGACAAGGTTCAGATTGTCGGGCTTATGGACGAGCCGAAGGAGACGACCATCACGGGTATCGAGATGTTCCGCAAACTGCTCGACTACGCTGAGGCGGGCGACAACATCGGCGCGTTGCTCCGCGGCATCGCGAAGACGGATGTCGAGCGCGGTCAGGTTCTCGCAAAGCCCGGTTCCATCAAGCCTCTGACGAAGTTCAAGGGGCAGGTGTACGTCCTTTCCAAGGAAGAGGGCGGTCGCCACAAGCCGTTTTTCAGCAATTACCGTCCGCAGTTCTATTTCCGCACGACGGACGTGACGGGTGTCATCACGCTGCCGGAGGGCGTGGAGATGTGTATGCCCGGAGACAACGTCGATATGGACGTCGAGCTGATTACACCCATCGCCATAGAGCAGGGTCTCCGCTTCGCAATCCGCGAGGGCGGGCGCACGGTGGGTTCCGGCGTCGTCATCGGCATCAGCGAGTAACCGACCGCGCGGCAAAAAAGAAAAGGGTATGTCAAAGCGCCCGGGGGATCCCCCGGGCGCTTTTTCACGCGCGGAAAATTACAGCTTCCTGTCGCAGTAACCGCAGTTCCCATCCGGGGTCACGAGCGGGGGCAGATATTTTTCGGTGGAGGTCACGCACACGGGGTTTGTACACACGCTGCCGCCCTCGCGCTCGGGGCGGCGCATCTCGCGCGGCAGCGACGTGAATTTCAGCAGCAGCGCCATACGTATGTACATCCCGTATTTCGCCTGCTCAAAATATTTTGCGCGGGGATCGCGGTCCACGGCGCGCTCCACCTCGCCCGTGCGCGGCAGCGGATGCAAAACGGTGAGGTCGCGCTTCGCCCCGCGCATATCGTCCGCCGTCAGCGTGTACCGCGACAGTATTTTATCCACGGACTCCGACGGGAAGCCGTTCGGGAATCGCTCTCGCTGTATGCGCGTCATATATAAAATATCGAGCGACCCGACAGCCTCACGCAAGCTCGCGCATTCGGTGTGCGGTATCCCCCGGGCGCGCATAAGCTCCATCACGTAATCGGGCATTTTGAGCTCGTCCGGCGCGATGAGGCAGATTTTTATGCCGGGGAACATCGCGAGCGCCGTAACAAACGGATGCACAGTCCTGCCGTATTTCAAATCCCCGCAGAGCCCCACCGTCACGCCGCCGATTTTGCCGCGTGTCATGGCGATCGTAGTGAGGTCCGCGAGTGTCTGCGTTGGGTGGTGGTGTCCGCCGTCCCCGGCGTTTATGACGGGCACCTCGGAGTACAGCGCGGCGGCGCGCGCCGCGCCCTCCTGCGGCGTGCGCATCACGATGGTGTCGGCGTAGGATGCCGTCATACGTATCGTGTCGGCGAGAGATTCCCCTTTTGCTATGGACGTGTCGTTCGGATTTGAAAAGCCGAATACCCCCCCCCCGAGGCGCAGCATCGCAGCTTGGAATGAAAAGCGCGTGCGCGTGGAGGCCTCAAAGAACAGCGAGGCGAGGAGTTTACCGCGGCACGCGCCGGCATAATCCGCCGGCCGCTCCATAATATCGCGGCAGAGCGTGTACAGCGACTCCCAGCGGCCCGGATCGATGTCGTCAAAGCTTATGAGGTTGCGGATCTTCATACATGCCTCCAAAACGGGCGAAAACCAAGCGCGCTATTCCGCGAAATTGGAGTTGATAAGTCCAAGCAGCGTATCCACGGCATCCGTCTCGTCCGCCCCGTCGCCGATTATCCTGACCGGCTCGTCCTTGCCGACGCCGAGGGACAGGACGCCGAGCAGACTTTTCGCGTTGACGCGCCGCTCGTCTTTCTCAATCCAGATACTGCAACTGAACTCGTTGGCCTTTTGGATGAAAAACGTCGCGGGGCGGGCGTACAGACCCGCCTTGCCGGTGATGATCGCCTCTTTTATGTACATTCGCGCTTCCTCCCGAAAAAATCAATAAACCGTTCCGCGTATACTTTACCAAATACCGAGCGCGCAGTCAATAGCGATTTTGGTGCAAAAAAGCGATTGCTTATTGACAAGCGCCTTCCCCGCGTTTATAATGAAGGTCGATCGTGAGCGGCGTGAGTGATCGCGTCCGCTCACGGCGAGCGGAATAACCGGGTGTGGCGCAGCCGGTAGCGCGCTTGACTGGGGGTCAAGAGGCCGCAGGTTCAAATCCTGTCACTCGGACCAAGTAAAAAAGCCTGTAATCCTTGCGGTTACGGGCTTTTTTATTGCTCTTTGCCCCCCGGCGGCCCGTGGACGGAATTCAGCCCGCCCGGCATGAAAATGTCAGGCCAAAGCTTCGCGCCCTCGGACGCCGCCCTCCGCGCCGAACCGTAAGACAGTATGCTTTCTCAAACCGCGATGATTCGATTTTTTTCAAAAAAACGCTTGACAAGTAAAAAGCGCTGTGGTAAACTCATTTTTACATAAAACATATAAGTTAAATATGTTTTATACAGCCCTTTATGAAAGGCGTTTTTTATGTTCGATTTTAACGAGACAATCCCGCGCCGGGGGACAAACTGCATAAAGTGGGACAGCGTGCCGGACGGCGTGATCCCGATGTCCATCGCCGATGCCGACTGGGCGACGCCCCGCGCAGTGGCAGATGCCGTGGCGGAAAGGCTGGGCGGGCATCCCGTGTTCGGATACGGGCGCGAGGACGGCGCGCTGCACGACACTGTTATCGCGTGGTTCAAGCGGAAATACGGCGTCGCCGTCGAAAAATCCTGGCTTCTCACAATACAGGGTATCGTCCCGGCGCTGGTACAACTGTCGAGGCTGGCGGAGGGCGACGTGCTGGCGGGAAGCCCGAATTACGTCATGCTACTCGGGGCCCCGCCGAAGGCGGGAAAGCGCATGATAACCTCAAGTCTGCGGGAACGGCGCGGCGGGAACGAGCTCATATACGAATACGATTTCGACGATCTGGAACGCCGCGCGGGGGAGGGGGCGGACATACTCTATCTCTGCAATCCGCACAACCCGATAGGCAAGGTATACTCGCGCGCCGAACTGAAAGAGCTCGCGGATTTCGCCGCGGCGAAAAACCTGATAACCGTTTCGGACGAAATACACTGCGAGCTCATTTACGGCGCGGAGCATACGCCGTGGGTGTCCGTATCGCCGGAAAACAGCGTGACGCTGATAGCGGCGGGGAAGATTTGCAATATGCCGGGCATACCGATAGCCATAGCCGTCGTCCCGGACGAGAAGCTGAGAAACAAGGTCAGAAGCCTGCTCGGGATGGGCGGGCCGGGGGCGCTGAATATCGCGGCTTGCCGCGGCGCGTTTTCGGAGGAGTGCGACGTTTGGAAAGGGGAGCTCAACGCCTATCTCCGCGCGAGCCGGGATTATCTGGGCGAGGAAATCCCGAGGCGTTTCCCGAAAGCACGCTTCCCGAGCAATGACGGCACGTATTTGCAGTGGATAGACCTGACGGAGTACGGTCTCCCGGACGCGCAGAAGCACATATTCGACCGCGCGCGCGTCGCGCTGACGGGCGGGGAGGGATTCGGAGGCACAAAGAGCTGCGTCAGGCTCAACTTCGCGACCTCGCGGGCTGTGCTCACGGAGGCGCTTGACAGAATCGAGGAGGCTTTGAAGTAAATGAAGAGACGGCCCGGAAGCGGCAGGAGGCCGCACCCCCGATGCAGAAGCCCGTCCCCGGCGCGGAACCTATGCTCCGTAATTCACAGCGAAAACACAGATTGCCCGCCCCGCGGGCAATCTCAAAAAAGAAAGGCATGGTCATAAAATGAAAAAACTGTTCGGTACAATCGCAATTCTGCTGGCGCTCTCGTTCGTACTTGCGGCGTGCAAAAGCGCCTCGCCGCCCCAAGGGAGCGGCGAGGTCAGCCCTCCGCCTTCGGAACAAGCTCCTTCGGCGGAGGGAGCAACGCCCGCCGCCGCGAAAAAGGTTTTAATCGGAAACTCCGGCGGCCCGCGCCCGTACGCATACCTCTCGGACGACGAGGAAACATATATCGGCTATGACTGGGAGCTGATCGCGGCCATCGATGAGATACTGCCCGAATATGAATTCGAGATAGAGGTCACGGAATTCGCCAGCATTTTCGCGGGCGTGGACTCCGGGCGCTATCTTCTGGGAATGAACAACATCACGAAAAAGCCGGAGCGCGAGGAAAAGTATCTGTTCGGCAAGGAATTCTATTCCTACAACACGCACGGGCTTCTGGTGCGCAAGGACAACACCGATATTCACGGCGTCGAGGATCTCGGCGGAAAGAAGGTCTATACCGCCGGCGACGGCGTTCTGTTCTCCGACGTGTTCTACCGCGCGTTCAACGAGCAGCACCCGGACAACCAGATTGAAACGGTGCTGTCCGGCGCGGACTCGGCGAAAACGACGCAGGATCTTGTGGATGGCGTTGTGGACTTTGCCCTCAGTTCCGCCGTGAGCTTTGAAATATCCAAAAACAACTTCCCCGAGCTTTACGAGCAGCTTGAGCTTCGCCCCCTGACGCCGGAGCAGACGAAGGAAATCGAGGATCCTTACGCATGGTATATCTTCCCCAAGACGGATGAGGGGCAGGCGCTCGCGGACGCCGTAGACGGCGCGCTTGTGGAGCTTGCCGGAACGGGGAAAATGCAGGAGCTGTCCATAAAATACTTCGGGTTCAATATGACGGGGCGCAACGACGACGGGAGCCCGGCGGGCTGACAGATAACGCCGTCGGCAAGGGGGAAGGAACGATATGATATTTGATCCTTTATTGGTTTTCACGCGAATCCCGAAGGTTTTGAAGTACCTGCCGATAACGATGGAAATCGCCGTCGCGTCCACGCTGCTGAGCCTTGTCATAGGGTTCCTCGTCGCGCTCATCAAGATACGCGGGATACCCGTGCTGCGCCAAATCGCGGCGTTTTACGTCTCGGTCACGCGCGGGACGCCGATACTTGTCCAGCTTTACGCGACGTATGTGGGGATACCGATAATCCTGCGGGCGCTGCACGCCGATACGGGCGTAGTCAACAGCATCCCGCCGGTCGTGTTCGCCCTCATCGCGCTGTCGCTCAACGACGCGGCGTATTCCTCAGAGGCTATCAGGGCGGCGATCCAGGCCGTTGACAGGGGGCAGATCGAGGCGGCGCACTCAATCGGGATGACGACGTGGCAGACTCTGCGCCGCATAATCGTGCCGGAATCGCTCGTCATAGCGCTTCCGAGCCTCGGCAACGCGTTCATCGGAATGATCAAGGGCACCTCGCTCGTGTTCGTCACCGCCGTTGTGGAGATGAGCACATACGGGCGCCAGCTCGCGGGGCGCGACTTCAGGTATCTCGAAATGTACGTGACGCTCGCGATCATATATTGGGTTATCACGTTCGTCGTTTCCAAACTGCTGTCGCTTTGGGAACGCAAGCTCAAATGCGACGAGCGCGCGGTGGGGGGAGGTTCCGGGAATGATACGCTTACAAGGTTTGCGGAAAAGGTTTAACAGACACGAGGTTCTGAAAGGCATCGACCTTGAGGTGCGGTTCGGCGAGGTCGCCGCCGTGATAGGCGCGTCCGGTTCCGGCAAGAGTACGCTTCTGCGGTGCATAGACTTTCTCGAAACGCCCGACGAGGGGCGCTTTACGCTGGGGGAGCGGAGTTTCGACGCCGCGAAGGCGTCTAAGGCGGATATTGCGTATATGCGGCGCAACACCGCTATGGTGTTCCAGAACTTCAACCTGTTCAGGTACAAGACGGCGCTTGAAAACGTGACGGAGGGCATGATAACCGTGCAGAAGCTCCCTCGGGACGAGGCGGAGAAACGGGGGAGGGAGCTTCTCGGCAAGGTGGGGCTCAGCGACAGGACGGACTATTACCCCAACAAGCTCTCCGGCGGACAGCAGCAACGCGTGGCGATAGCGCGCTCGCTCGCGCTGAATCCCAAGGCGATGCTGTTCGACGAGCCGACGTCGGCGCTCGACCCGGAGATGATTGCGGAAGTGCTGACAGTCATAAAAAACGTGGCGAAAGAGCGCAGCCACGCGATGATAATCGTGTCGCACGAGATGAATTTCGTCTATGAGATCGCCGACAAGGTCATATTCCTCGACGAGGGGGAGGTCTTGGAGCAGGGGACGCCGCTGGAGGTTTTCGGAGCGCCGAAAACGGAGCGCGCGAGACAGTTCATATCAAGGGTGAACTTGTCGAATAACTATGTGATATAGCGGCGCGGGCAAAAAAGCGTCCATCCGGCCGTTTTGCCGGACACAGGGGAGCGCTGCCTATCCGTCACGCTGTTTGACTACGAGGGGGAATGAGAGGGCGCGCCGACGATCTTCAGCCAGGCGTCGAGCCCGTCCGGGCTGTTCCCGTCGAAGACTTCTGTGAGCTTCGCCTCCGGAAAGAGCTTTTGCAGATCCTCCGGGATATGGCCGAGCCCGCCGCGCCCGTGGGTGACGAACACCGCCAGCGTCTTCCCGGATAGATTCTGCGATTTCAGATATGTCGTAAGGGGCGGCGCGAGCGTACTGCACCAGTTCGGCGTCCCGGCGGCGATTATGCCGTAGCCGCCGGCGTCGGGCGGATTGCCTTGCAGGGCGACGGAAACGCCGTCGGTTATTTCCTGCATTCCGCGTTTGATGACCTCGCCCATATCCTGTGGATACGCGTCGGCCGGCACGAGCTCAAAGACATCGCCGCCGAGCTTTCCGTGGATTTGCTCCGCGAGCTTTTTCGTAGTGCCTGTGTGGGAATAGTACACCGTGAGAAGTTTCGGCATAAAGGGTAGTCTCCTTTCAATATGCGCGGCGGAAGAAAACGAATCAGACCCTGTTCTCATTCCTCGCGATGATGTCGTTCTGCTGATCCGTGCCGAGCTCGATGAAGTACGCGGAGTACCCCGCGATCCGCACGACAAGGTCGCGGTAATCTTCCGGTGAGGCCTGCGCCGCGCGGAGCGTATCCGTATCGACGACGTTGTACTGGCACTCCAGACCGCCGTTCTCAAAGTACGCCTTAGTCAAATCGCGCAGTTTCGCGATGCCGTCGTCGCGCGACAGCACGGACGGATGCATACGCAGATTCAGCGCCATACCGTCCATAAACCTCGTGTGGTCAAAACAGCAGGAGGAAGCGAACACAGCCGTCGGGCCGTTGATATCCCGCGACTGCGCCGGGCTCATCGCGTCCGCTATCGGTTCCCCGGACTTTCTGCCGTCGGGCGTCGCCGGGGTCAGATACCCCTGCGCGACATGATCGGACGCGCCGTACATGCCCGCCTTATAGACCTTTGACCTCGGGGACGAGCATCTTTTACATATGTCATAGTACAGGTTGACGGCGAAAGCGAGCTCCGCGTCGGCGTACGGATCCCCGTTGCCGTAGTGCGGGACATCGTTTAGAATCCTCTGCCGGAGCGGCTCATACCCCTCCCAGTCCGCCATTACGGCGTCATACAGCTCGCGCGTCGTGCAGAGCTTTTTGTCGAAGCACATATATTTTATAGCCGTCAGGCTGTCCGCTATCGTCGCGAGGCCCGTGGCCGTACCGCCGTATGAGTTGTATTTGCAGCCGCCCTCCGTGCAGTCCATGCCCTTTTCCATACAGCCGGTCATGGAAATCGACAGGCCGGGCTGCGGCATATTGTACGGGATAAGATACTCCGCGTAGTTGTTTATCGTGACGTACCAGTCGTGCAGGTACGTGCAAAGGCCGGCGTAAGCCTCGCGGACTTCCTCTATCGAATTCATATCGTACAGATAGCCCTTGCACAGGTGGGCGGGCGCCTGTTTGCCGTTTAGCGGGTTTATGCCGTTGTTTATCGCCATATCGAGAATCAGCCCGTAGTAAAGCGTCGCGTGGTTCGCCCCGACGCCGTTCGGGGCGGGGTAGTCCGTGCCGGAGCCGACTATCTCCTGGCAGCCGATTATCGAGTAATCGCGCGCGTCCTCCGGCTCAAAGCCGAGCTCGCGCATAAGCCCGGGGATTATCACCTCGTCGTTCTGGAACAGCGGCAGACCGCCCACGAGCTTGGACGTTTCGAGGGCGCAAGACCACAGCTCGTCGGGGGTGTCCCTGTTTATCCGGAGCGATATGGTCGGGTCGTGCAGTTTCAGGCGCCCGACGGTTTCAAGAACCATATACGTCACGGGGTTCGTAGCGTCCTTTCCCGTTTTCGGATCGACGCCGCCTATCGTCGTGTGCTGGTACGTGTTGCCGATGCCCGTCGTCTTGGCGATGCCCCCGATGCCGCCCTCATACGCGCAGTTGGCTTTAAGGAAAAAAGCGTCCGTTATCTCCTGCGCTTCCTCAAGCGTGATCGAGCCTTCCGCGAGCTCTTTTTCCAGCAGCGGCCACGTGTACTGGTCGAACCTCCCGAACGCCGGAGCGGGCATGCCGCAGTCGATGGAGAGAAAAATTTGATACAGCTCGGCAGCTTGGCACGCTTCCCGGTAAGTGCGGGCGGGGTTTTCGGAAATCCGGCGGAGCCCGTCCGCCATTTGCTCAAGTTCCGCGCGGCGCCCGGCTTCGGCGCAGGCCTTCGCCTTTTCCTCCGCGAGGCGGGCGTAGCGCATGACGAAAGCCGACGCCGCCTCGCACTCATAGACGGCCGCCTGATAGAACATATACTTCTTTATGTCCTCGCCCATGATCCTGCCCCGGCGCTCGTCTATCCATTTCTGCGCCTCCGCCTTTATGGCACCGTAGCCGACGTTGATTATCTTCTGCCAGCCGGGCGTGAGATGCCCGGACCGGAGCGTCATTACGCCCATCCTTCCCGGCTCGCCGTAATCGTTTGTCCCGAGCTCAAAGAATTCCCCGGCGCCCTCCGGCAGCCAGGCGTCCCCGACGGCGGAGCCCTGTGTTATGCCCTGCAGTTCCGGCAGGAGCGATTTGAGCTCCCGCAGCTCGTCCTCGTGGACGCACAGCGCGATCCCGTCCGCCGCCGGGTCGTTGTAATACTTGCCGTCGGCGCGTTTTTCCCACGCGCGCTCTATGTCTATGAACATCGCCCAGTATGCCCCGGAGGCGCCGCAGAAGTTTTTCGCCTTGCTGCCGACGATTATCTCATCGTCCTCGATCCGGATAGTCATGCGCTCGGTTATGTATTTCGTCACGAGCGGGCTTTTTATTATCGGGACGACATTCTTGTACAACCTCTCGGCCTCCACCGTCAGCCGCGTCCTCTCCGCGTCCGCCTCTATGACCCTGTCGCGGATTTTTTCCCGGTAGTTCCATATGCGCTCCGTGTAAGGTTTGAATTGATACATTGCGCCTTCTCCTTTACTATAAAATAGTTCCGAATACAGTATACCACGCTTTGGGATTTTTTCAAGGGCTATTCGGAGAATACCCTGGCCCTGTATCTGTTCGGCGATATCCCCATCTCCTTTTTGAACACCTTGGTGAAATAGCTCTGATCCTTGAAGCCGCACTGCATGGCTATGGACGCCAGCCCGAGCTTTCCGTCGGCGAGCATTTTCTTGCTCTTTTCGACGCGCACCCTCGTGACGTACGACGTGATGCTCAGCCCCGTTTCCTGCTTGAAAATGCTGCTCAGATAAGACCTCGACATAAAAAACTCCTGCGCGATGGACTCGAGAGAGAGCTTTTCTGCGCTGTTCTTTTTTATGTAATTCGTCACCTTGAATATCACGTCCGAATGTTTGACCTGCGCCAGATCGAACGCCTGCGCGGTGAAGCGGCGCACGACGTCGGAAATCCAGAACGCGAGCTGGTCCACGTCGGAATACTGCTCCATCCGCGATATGAAGTCCTCGGACACCCTGAACGTGTCTGACTGCCCGGCGCCGGCCTCCACGGTGGCGCGCGAAAGTATTATGAGAAGCTCCGAAAGCCTCGCCTTGACCGCCGCGAAATCGAAGCCGCTGTAAACGTATATCTGCGCGAGCATTTCGTTTATCATATCAATCGCGGTTTCCTTCTCGCCGCCCACGACAGCCATGCGCAAATCCTTTTCAAATTGCAGCAGCGCGTCCTCGTCCGACGCGTCGTCACCGCCGTATATATCTTGGGCGATGTGGACGGCGTCGAGGATTTTTTCCCGGTTGTCCGCCGGGGTTTGAAGACGCCGCTTCTCGGGACCGGACAGATAACGCGCGACGGCCTCCGAAAGCTCCGCCATATGCTTCACCTTCCGCGCCGGGAATATGGGGAGACGCAAAGCGCCCCGAGAATGTCCGCGGGCGTGAAAACCGCGCGCCGCGCTCTGCGGCTTGACCGTCAAGACCGGACCGAGGATCAGCCCGCCGACGAGTTCCCCGCCCCCTCCGGAAATGGACGCCGCTATGAACGTCAGACCTATGGGACAGCGGTAAATGCAGCTTCCATCCTGCCCATGCGCCTCGCGGCACGCGCGCAAATGCACCGGAAGCTCGTTCTTGTCCTCGTGCCGGCAGCGCGCGCAGAAATTCCGGGACTCCCGCTCCGGCAAAAATGAAGCGGGGGAATGCTCCGGAATGTCCACGACCTTGCAGCCGATTTCAAACAGCTCCGAGAAGTGCCTCTGATATTTTTTGCACTTTGCCATGAGCGAGTCCTGCATACGCACGGCTCCTGTCCTTGTGTTCGACAACGCGGATTATCGCGGCAATCATAACACGCGGGGAGGGAAAAATCAATTGTATTTTCCGGGCGGGCGCGGATATTTTCAGCCGCGCGCTTAGAAATTTTCTTAATCTTTTCTTAAAATTCACCCCATTCGCCGTTATAATCGCCAAAATCGCTTTACTTTTCCTGTCCGATGCTGTACAATGCCGCACGAGCAAAGGGGGCTTTTTTATGTTTTACAGCATCCTATTCCCGGACGCGGGCGCCGAGCCGGAATGGAACCGGGAGGAGCCGGAGTGCTTTAAGGATTTGAATCTCGATCAAGTTCTCGGGCGCATCGTCTATAAAAAGAAGGATTTCGGCCTCGCGGAATTCTATTACACGCCGCTGAGCGACGCGCGGGCGATCATGTACCGCCAGGATATAACGCGTGAGCTGGAGGATCCCGCCCTCCGCGCCGCGTTCGACGCTTTCTCAAGCGCAATATTCTCTTTGAAAAACGTCATGGCGGACATTATGGATTCGCTGCTCTCGGGCAACAAGATGTACGACAACTATATGACGCGCGGACGCGTAATGGATTGCGCCGACTGGTATTCCTTCGAGGTCGCGAAGCTCGCCGGTGTTCTGCGCGGGCGGGAGATGCGGTCTGAGGGACTGCGGGGCTTTTCGGAATATCTTTTCGCCTACATAAATTCCGAATCGTTCAAAATGCTCGGGGAGCGCGTGAAGAAATTGCGCGAGGCGTTTTCGAAGATCGAATATTGCATATTCCTGAGCGGGAGCACCAAGGGGCTTTCGACCGGAATGCTCCGCGTGAGCGTGCAGAAGTACGAGGGGCAGCCGAGCCACGCCGACGAGCTTATGCGGTGCTTCGAAAAATTCAAGCAGGGCGAGACGAGCGGCTATGAGCGCTCCCTCCCCGACACGCCGGGCAACCCGGAGGTCGAAAGCCGCCTTCTGGACATACTCGCGGCGCTTTTCTCGGAGGAGTACGGCGACCTGAACGATTTCTGCCGTCGGCATATCGGCTTCGTGGACAACATTTTGGCGCGTTTCTCGCGCGAGATCCAGTTCTACCTCGGCTGGCATGAGAGCGTGGAGGACACGGGCAGGCACGGGCTGGGCTTCTGCTATCCCGCCGTCACGGAGTCGAAGGAGCGGATTTACGCTTACGGCTGTTACGACTTCGCGCTGGCCAAGAACATAGAGGCGGGCATAGTCACAAACGATTTCGAGATAAACGCGCCGGAGCGCATCGTCGTGATCACGGGGCCGAACCAGGGCGGCAAGACGACGTTCTCGCGGGCGTTCGGGCAGGCGCACTACTTCGCATGTCTCGGATTGAGCGTACCGGCGAGGGAGGCGTCGCTTTTCATTTTCGACAGGATACTCACGCACCACGGACGCGAGGAGGACATCACGCAGGAGAACGGGCAGCTGCGCGACGACCTCATGCGCCTGCGCGGCGTGCTGGAAAAAGCCACGGACAGAAGCATCATACTTGTGAACGAGATTTTGGCGTCCACGACGCTCAGCGACGCCATGCTGCTCGGCGGGTACATGATGGATATGTTCGCGAAGCTCGGCGCGATCGTCCTGTGCGTCACATTCCTCGATGAGCTTGCAAACCACGGGGAGGAAACGTTCAGCATGGCGGGGCTCATAAACGAAGACGACCCCGCAAAGCGCACGTATAAAATCGTGCGGAAGCCGCCGAGCGGCCTCGCCTACGCCGAGCACATCGCGAACAAATACGGGCTGAGCTATGAAAAACTGCGCGGGAGGATTGCGAAATGAGAGCTTATTTGATGTTTAAGGACCGGGACTTCGCCGTCAACGCGCCGATGTGCTACGGAAGCAGCGCGCTCTCGGCCGATCTGGAACTGCGGCACGTCGTTGACAAAATGGCGGGCGGGGACGAGTTCATACGCGAATCGTGCGAGGCGGCGCTGTTTACGCCGCTTGTCTCGGCTGAGGAAATCAGCTACAGGCAGGAGAACCTGCGCGACGCGTTGCGCAACCCTCAGCGCGTGCGGTTGTTGTACGGTATACTCGTGGAAACACGGGAGCGGCAGAAGAAGTCCCTGAACTTCCTGTCGTCGTCCGTCGGGCTTTCGGATTCGCTGAACAGCGCCGTCGGGCTTTTGAGGATTTTCACGGAGACGCTCACATCCCTGCGGAGCTTCGCCGACGACAGCTTGAAAGCGTTTTCCTCCGAGGGTTTCTCCGGGCTTATGAAAATGCTGAAAACGGAGCTGGACGACGAATTTCTCGCGCAGGTGCGCGCGCATTTGAAGGAACTGCGCGAACAGGAGGATATGCTCATCAGCGCGAGGCTTGGCCCTGCGGGTTGCTCCACGGGCTACGTCCTGCGCCGCAAAGCGAAGGCGGGGTTTTTCTCCCGCTTCCGCCTCGGCCCGAGCTTTGCGATAAAAGAGGACGACGCGGAAGCGATGAACGATATGGACAACCGGCTTGACAGGGCGATATGCGACACCGTCAGCGTTTTGAGCCGCGTTGTGCGCTATATCGAGGATTTCTTCAGTATGATGCGGCGCGAGCTGGCGTTTTACATCGGCTGTATGAACCTCGACGAGTTTCTGCGCGGCGCGGGCGCGCCGACATGCATACCGGAAATCCTCCCGCAAAGCCGGGAGAGCCGCGCCTGGCACGGGCTGTACGACATAAGCCTCGTGATTATGAGGGGCGCCGCCGTCACGGGAAACGAGCTTGAGACGAAAGATAAGCGCCTTTACATAATCACCGGCGCCAACCAGGGCGGCAAATCGACGTTTCTGCGCTCCTTCGGGCAGGCGCAGCTTATGGCGCAGTGCGGAATGCCCGTCGGGGCTGAAAGCTTCTCCGTCCCGATACGCGACGGCATTTTCACGCACTTCAAAAAGGAAGAGGACGCGAGCATGAAAAGCGGCAAGCTCGACGAGGAAATGGACAGGATGAACGAAATCGCCGGGAGGCTCCGCCGGGGCTCGCTCGTGATATTCAACGAATCCTTCTCATCCACCAACGAGCGCGAAGGCTCCGAGATACACCGTCAGATATCAAAAGCGCTCGCGGAAAACGGCGTGGAGGTTTTTTCAGTCTCCCACCTGTACACGTATTCAGCCGCGTTCAAAGGCGACGCTTTGACTCAGTTCCTCCGCGCGGAAAGGCTGGACGGCGGCGCGCGCACGTTCAAAATCGTGCCGGGGGAGCCGCTTGAAACGGCGTTCGGGGAGGATATTTACCGCGAGCTGTTCGGGGAGGGCGCGTAACGCGGCGGACACCGCCGAAAAAATGAACGGGGGAAAACAGAATGCCAATCACATCAACGCTGGACGCCTTTACGCTGAAAGGCAAAAACGCCATAGTCACGGGGGGAGGCAAGGGCATAGGGCTCGGAATCGCTGCAGCCTTCGCGGAGCAGGGGGCATCCGTCGCGATTTTCGCGCGCGACGGGAAGGCGGGGACGGAGGCCGCCGCCGGGCTTTCCTCGAAGTACGGCGTCAAGTCGGAATTCTACGAAGCGGATATGTCGAGCACGGAGAGCTGCCGGAACGCGGTCGGGCGGGCGACAGCCGATTTCGGGGAAATCAACATCCTCGTGAACAACGCCGGGCACGGGCCGAACGGGGATTTGCTCGATATGGATGAGGAGATTTCCGAGTATTTCAAGTGCATCGACGTGGATTTGAACGGCGTCGTGCGAATGACGTACCTTGTCGGGCGGCATATGCGCTCACTCGGGCGGGGCGGCAAGATCATAAACATCAGTTCCAACGCCGGGGATATGGCGTCCCGCGCCGTGTTTATGGCGAGCTATTGCACGGCCAAGGCCGGGGTGAACCAGTTCACCCGCGCGATGGCGCTTGAGCTCGCGGGGCATCATATAAATGTCAACGCCATAGCGCCCGGCTACACATACTCCAATCTGTTGAGCGGCTTGCCGGAGGCTGCGATTGAGGGTATCGCGCGGTCGATCCCGACGGGGCGGCTCGGCACGGCCATCGAAATCGGCGCGCTCGCCGTGTACCTCGCCTCCGAGGCGAGCGACCAGGTGACGGGCGCGATAGTCACGATAGACGGCGGGCACAGCCTCGGGATCTACTGATTCCGCGTCAGCTTGTGAAGAGCGAATAGAACGTCCTGAATGTATTCTCCATGCCCTCCGCGAAGGGCGTGTATTTGAAATCGAAAGCGGAGGCGAATTTTTCGCCGCTTATGAGATAGTCCTCCGTCGTGGGGAACGGCAGGGGGATATGCTCGCGCAGGGCTTCCGCGACAGTCAGTTCCCTTGTGTCGAAAGCGCCGCCGTTGTAGCGTTCAAAATCGCTGATTAAGCGCGTGTAGCTGATTTTTTCCGGACCTGACAGATTGAATATCCCGTCGCGGGCGCGTTCGTCCCCGGACAGCGCGATGAGCGCGTTCGCGACATCCTTGACGTACACGAGGCTGAAGCTCGCCGTCGCGTCTATGGGCACGGGCGCGACATGGCGGCGCGATATGAGTTCTATAAACCACGATTCGCGCGGGTTGTAGTTGAACGGTCCGTAAATAAACGCCGGGCGCAGAATCGTATAGCTCATTCCGAGCGCGCTTGCCGAGCCGATCAGTTCCCGCTCCAGCAGGAGCTTTCCGAGCGCGGGCGGGACGGGCGCGCCGGCGGGCGGGGGTGCCGGCAGTTCCGGCAGCGTCGGGGAGCCCTCCGTTTTGACGCCCCGGAACGCCGGGTCGTACACGTCCGCCGAGGAGATGTATACATACTGCTTCACGCGCGATTTCACGGCGTCCGCTATCGGCGCTATTTCACCCTCCCCGTACGCGCAGAAGTCCACGAGCGCGTCAAATTCCAAATCGGGCACGATGCGCCCGAACGCGCGCGCGGAATGTCTGTCGCATTTGTATTCCTTCACGTTTTCAAGCTCGCCCAAGGGGAGCTTGCCCCGGTTTACGACGTGCAGTTCAATCTCGCCCGTCCGGGACGCGAGAAGCGAGAACACGCGCCCGGCGAACATGCTCCCGCCTATTACGAGTACGCGCTTTTTCAAATGGAAGCCCCCTCCGCAGGATAGTAAGCGCCGCGATTATTACCGTTTCGCGCGTTCGCGCATAAGCGATTTCAGCCGAGTTATACGGTCGCGGTACTGTTCCTTAAGCTCTCCGCCGTTTTCCGGAAGCCCGCGCAAGGCCTTGTGCGCTTTCACGGCGGCGTTGAGCGCCGCTTTGAAATCGCGCAAAATCTCGCAAACGGTGGAGAGGTTGCTGACAATTGAAACGTATTCCGCGTTCTTGCCGAAATATTTCTCCGCGAGTTCCGCGGCTTTTTCGAAGGCCGCGCGGGAGTCTTTGAAGTTGAGCTTTTCGTATTTTATCGACGCGAGCGTCGCGTACGCGGAGGAGTGCTGCGCGCTCTGCAGCTTCAGCTTGTCAAAGATTTCGACGGCTTCCTCGGCGTATTTTTCGGCCGCGTCGTAATCCTTCATGCGGTATTTGATCAGGGCGAGGCTGTTAAGGGACTCGGCGAGCGTGTGTATCCCGCTCGCTCCGGCGCTTACCAGTTCATACGCCCGCAGGGCGTATTTGTACGCGTTTTTCAAATCCCCGGCGGACAGATATGACAAAGAGGCGCCGCCGCACGCCCGCGCGAGAGTTTCGTCGTCGCCCGGCTGCCTTGCGCCGAGCAATTTTACCGCGTCGCGAAACAGCGCCGCAGACTCCGGGTAACTGTCCATTATGCGCAGCAGCCCGGCGCGGTTGATGAGCAAATCGGTGTAATCCGCCGTATCCTCCCGGCGGAGTTCGCGGAGCGTGTCGAGAGCCTTGGCGTAAACGCCGTCGGCCTCTTTTAAGCGCGCCGAGTTGCGGTAAAGGGTCGCGAGCTCGTTTAAAAGGGCGGCGTATTCGGGCAGTTCCTCCTGTTTGCTTTCCTCCATGGAGGCGACGCGCTCCGTTATCAGCGTTTCAATCTCGGCGGCGGAGCGTCTTTTTTCGTACATCTCCGAGATTTGCTCGAAAACCAAACCGGGTTTTTGACTCTTCCGGGGTTTGTCGCTCGCGGCGGCGGATAAAGTCGCCTTAAGCATCTATATCGATGTCAAAGTCGAAATCGGGCGCCGACGGCGCCCGATCTTCCAAGGGAGCGTCCGGCGCGGCGGCGCGGGAAAAGCGCGCGCGCAGACCGCGTATCTCGTCGAGGGCCGACGACAGGGTCTCTTCGGTACGCCTCAGCGCGTCGTCGGCGTACTCCGTGACGGCGCGCCGCAGTTCCCCGGCGCGCGTTTCGGCGTTCACGAGAAGCTCCCGGCTCTGCGCCCTCGCCATGCGGAGCACCTCTTGGTCGTCCACAAGCTGGCGCGAGCGCTCCTCGGCGGCGCGGCGCACGGACTCCGCCTCGTGCTTGGCGTTGGCGATGAAATCGCTGCGCGCCGCGACAAGGCGTTCCGCCTCCGCGAGTTCCTGCGGGAACATGGAGCGCGCCTCGTCAAGCAGGTCGAGCGCCGCGCTTCTTTCGATCAGGCATTTGTCCGCGCCGAGCGGAACCCATCTCGCGCTTTCGATCATCGCGTGCAGGCGTTCTAAAAGGTCGTTTACTTTTTCTCCTCCGGTCATTTTGTCAGCCTTCTTTCTGCGTTTTGTTCCGTTATTTGCCCATCCTGGCGAGAATGTCGCCCATTATCTCTCGCGGGACAAAGTCCCTGAGATCCGCGCCGTATTTCGCCATCTCCTTGACGACGCTTGAGCTGAGGTATGTGTACTTGCTGCTCGACGCCATAAAAAGCGTTTCTATTTCAGGCTCGATTATCTTTCTCGCGAGAGCCATCTGAAATTCCCAGTCGAAGTCGGACATTGCGCGAAGGCCCTTTATGATGATGTCCGCGCCTATGTCCTTGGCGTATTTTACGAGCATATCCTCGCTCGTTTCCACGACGACGTTTTCCAGCCGGCTCACCGTGCGCCGGATCATATCCGCGCGTTCCTCAAGCGTGAACATCGGCTGCTTCCCGGAATTCACCATGACGCAGACGCAAAGCCTGTCGAATATCCGGGACGCGCGGCGGATTATGTTCAGATGCCCGAGCGTGACGGGATCGAAGCTGCCGGGATAAAGCGCTATTCTCATACGGTGACTTCCTTGCTGTAAATTGTAATTTTCACGCCGCCGTACTTGTATTCGCGGAGCTTTTCATACGGCGGGGGAACCTCCGGCATACGGAGGCCGGCGCGAGATTCGCAGACAATTATACCACGCTCTTTCAAAATGTCAAATTCAATTATTTCCGTGAGGACGGGGGCGAGCAGACCCTCGTTGTAAGGCGGATCCGAGAAGACGACGTCAAAGCGCCCCGCGCGGCGTATGTACGCCAGCGCGTCGGAGAGCACGAGCTCCGCGCGGGCGTCAAAGCGCGCCGCCTCGACGTTTTTGCGCGTAAGTCCGAGCGAGGCGCGCGAGGAGTCCACGAACACACAGCTCTCCGCCCCGCAAGAGAGCGCCTCTATGCCGAGCTGTCCCGTGCCGGAGAACAGATCCAGCACGCGCGCGCCGCCGAGGCTCGCCCGTATGATATTGAATACCGCTTGCTTCACCATATCGCCCGTGGGGCGCACGTCAAAGCCACGCGGGGCGGACAGCCGCAGACCGCGCGCGGAACCGGAGACGACCCTCATTTGCCGTCCCCGCCGCCGCTCCCGCCATCCGCGTGAAACAGGGCGAAAACAGCCTCCGCCGCGTGGCGCGGCACGATTTTGCACAAATCCTCAAGGTTCGCTTCTTTTATCGCCTTGATACTTCCGAACGCTTTTATGAGCGCGCGGCGGCGCGTTTCCCCGACGCCGGGCGCCTCGTCGAGCTTGGATTTTTTGACGCTCCTGGAGCGCCGCTCGCGGTGGAAGGTGACGGCGAAGCGGTGCGTTTCCTCTTGGATTGTGCCGATGAGGGCGAAGGCGGGCGGGGAAGCGTCTATGCCTATCTCCAGTCCGTCCGGCGTGACGAGCGCGCGCGTGCGGTGGCGGGCGTCCTTTACCATCCCGAACACCGGAAGCTCTATGCCCGACGCCCCAAGCGCTTTTTTGGCGATGCCGGCGTGGGCCGCCCCGCCGTCTATCAGAATGACGTCCGGCAAGGGTGTCCAGCCGGCGTCCCCGCCGAGGAACCGGAGGGCGCGGCGCGTGACGGCCTCTTCCATACTGCGATAGTCGTCGGGCGTGCCGGCGGCGGATTTGATGGCGAAGCGCTTGTACGCGCTTTTTTTCGGCTTGCCGTTTTCGAAAACGGTCATCGACGCGACTATTTCGTCGGCGCCCGTGTTTGAAATATCGAAAGCCTCCATCAGCGACGGGGGGCGCTCCAACGCCATCGCGCGGCCGAGCCATTCTATCGTTCCGCGTATTTTTTCCTCGCGCGTTGTGGCGCGCTCCATTTCCTCGCGGGCGTTCACGGCGGCTGTTTTAATGAGCCGGAGCTTTTCCCCGCTCCGGGGGGAGGCGATGGATACGCGGCGTCCCGCCGCCTCCGTGAACAGCATTTCCAGCTCGGCGGCGTCGCGCGGCAGTTCGGGGACGAGGATCTCGCGGGGGAAAGCCTCGCGCCTCAGATAATACTGGCGCGCTATCCCGCTTATGGCCTCCCCGTCGTCCTCGATGGGCGTGTCGAAGAGCTCAAAATCCTTGTCGAGCAGGCGCCCGTCTATGAAGTGAAGCGCGACGAAACAGCTTTTGACCTCTCCCCGGCAGTATCCTATGACGTCCGTGTCGGACAGGGCGTCCGACACGACGAGCTGACGCTTCATCAGCTCCTTTATAGCGCGGAGTCTGTCGCGCAGCCCGGCGGCGCGCTCGAATTGCATATCGGCGGCGGCGGATTCCATCTCGCGCGTTATGCCGGCGAGCAAACTGCCGGCGCGCCCGTCGAACACCGCTATGGCGGAGGTCACGGCCTCGGCGTATTCCTCCGGCGGAGTATCTTTGAGGCACCAGCCTCGGCAGATGCCGAGGTGATGGCTGAGGCACGGCCTCTCCCGCCCTATATCGCGCGGGAAGCGGCGGGAGCAGGACGGCAGACCGAAGGTCTTCGATACGGCGCTTACGGCGGAATGGGCGATGCCCCGTCCGCCGTAGGGTCCCAGATAGCGCGCGCCGTCGCCGCGTCTCTTGGAGACGACGGTGAACCTAGGGTACTCCTCGCGCGTATCCACGCGGATGAACGGATGCCCCTTGTCGTCGCGCAGGCGGATGTTGTATTTGGGCATATGATGCTTTATGAGCTGGTTTTCGAGCACGAGGGCCTCGAACTCGGAATTTGCTATTATGACGTCGAAGTCGGCTGTTTTAGATACCATCAGCGCCGTCTTGGCCTCGTGCGAGCCGTAAAAATAACTGCTGACGCGGTTGCGGAGCGCGACGGCCTTTCCGACGTATATGACCTCGCCGGACTTATCCGTCATTATGTAAACGCCGGGGCGGCAGGGAAGGGCGTTGGCTTTTTTGCGCAGCGCGTCTGACATAGGCAATCTCCCGTAAGCTTTTTTTCATTATCTCACAAATATACATAAAAAAAAAGTGAAAATGAGAAAAGGAGATTGCTTTTTTTTTTCTTTCTGATATAATTGGCTCAAGCATAGGCTTTTAGGGGGTTGATTTCTTATGTCCAAATATATTGACACTGCGGGAGGGCTGACGCGGGTCGGCGGGAATATGGCGCTTTACAAGAAGCTGCTCGGCAAATTCAAGGACGGGAATTACCGCGAGCGGCTGGATGAGCTGCTGCGGGCGGGCAATAAAGAGGAGGCAATGGCGATGGCGCACACGCTGAAAGGCGTGGCGGCGAATCTTTCGCTTACAGAGGTAAACTCCTTGGCGCTTCAGATAGAGAGTGCGCTGAAAAACGAAGGGGCGTGGGATGAGCTTCTGGCGCGGCTCGCGGAAGCCTCTGACGCGACACTTCGTGAAATTGAAGAGCTGTGACGCGCCCTCATGAGGGATTTAGTTTTAATCGTTGACGATGTGGATATAAATCGTATGCTCCTCGCCAATATTCTTGAGGACGAATACGATACGATCGAAGCCTCCGACGGCAGGGAGGCTCTGAGTGTTCTTTTCGAAAAAAAAATCAGGCCGACCGCGATACTGCTCGACATCGTCATGCCGGGGATGGACGGCTTTGAGGTCATTCAGGAGATAAAGCGCAACCCGGAGACCGAGAAAATCCCCGTGCTGTTCATAACCGCGGCGACGGACGGCGAAAGCGAGTCCCGCGGACTGCGGTACGGGGCGGCGGACTACATATCCAAGGAATTCAACGTCGATGTCGTCAAGACGCGGCTGCGGAACCATATAAGCCTCGCGCGGTACCAGAACGAGCTGGAATCCCTCGTCGAAATAAAAACCGCCGAGCTTACGCGCACATACGACCAGATGCTTGAGGCGTTCGCCACGCTTGTCGAGTACCGCAGTCTTGAGTCCGGCACGCACATCAAGCGCACGAGTATGCTCTCCGAGCTGCTGATAAACCGCCTTATGACGGACGCCAAATATAAGACATATGTCGCGGAGCAGGGGCTTACGCCCTCTAAGGCGCACTCCATTGTCCGCGCGACAAGTCTGCACGACATCGGCAAAATAGGGATCACCGACGCGATACTGCTGAAGCCGGGACGCCTCACGGACGAGGAATTCGAGGAGATGAAAAAGCACACCGTCATAGGCGGGAAGATTATCGACGGGATGCTCGAAATGTTCGGCGACAGCGCCGGGTATCTGGCCTTTTGCCGCGAGATAGCGTATTACCACCACGAGCGGTGGGACGGGATAGGGTACCCCACGAAGCTCGCGGGGAGAGATATTCCGTTTTCCGCGCGTCTGCTGTCGATTGTGGACGTGTACGACGCGCTTGTGAACCAGCGGTGCTACAAGCCCCCGTTTTCGCACGAGGAGGCTATGGAGATCATAACGGAGTCGCGCGGCAAGCAGTTCGACCCCGTACTGGTTGACGTGTTCGTGGAGGTGGCGGATAAATTCGAGGCTCTCGAAGGGCGCTTGAAGGACTGAGAACCTAAACCCTCACGCGGCGGGGACGGCGGCGGGCGTCCGCCCCCGGAAAGCGCGCGCGGATATACCGAGCCAAGGCGGATAGCGCCATTATGACAGGCACGGACGCGAGGCACACGAGCGCCGTGACGAGCGAGGCGCGCCCGCCGAGCGGCGTCATGCCGAACATATCGCGCAATATTACGGCGCCGAGCGCGAAGCACACGGGCATCGCGACTATGAGCGCCTTTCTCATTTTGTTGAGCGGGCGCGAGACCTTGATCAGCATCAGAAGCCCTACGAAGGCGAGCACGATGGTGGACATCGTGGACATTTCGCCGGGCGAAAGCGAGAACCGCTCCCCGAGCGTGACGACGGCGAGCACGGCGAGAAGGTCAGTCAGACCCGCCGGAAGCGCGTTTATCAGCACGTTCGCCATAAAGCTCCCCCTGACGCGCGCGCGGTTGGGTTCGAGCGCGAGCGCGAAGGACGGCACGCCGATGAACATCACGTTGAACAGCGTCAGCTGGGACGGCGCCATCGGGTAGCTCATCGCGAACAGCAGCGCGAGAAGCGTCATCGTGAAGCTGAATATATTTTTTACGAGGAACAGCGACGCCGAGCGCTCTATATTGTTGATAACGCGGCGGCCCTCCATCACAACGGACGTCATCGCGGAGAAATCCGAGTCGAGCAGCACGAGCTGCGCGATGTGGCAGGCGACCTCACTGCCGGACGCCATGGCTATGCCGCAGTCGGCGTCCTTCAGCGCGAGCACATCGTTCACTCCGTCGCCCGTCATGGCGACGGTATGTCCCGCCGCCTTGAAAGCGCGTACAAGGCGGCGTTTCACGTCGGGCGTCACGCGGCCGAAAACGACATGCTCCGAGGCGGCGCGGCGGATCTGGCGCTCCGTTTTAAGCTCTGAGGCGTCTATATACTTTTCGGCGTTTTCTATGCCGGCGTCCTGCGCTATGCGCGAAACCGTCGCCGCGTTGTCGCCGGAGATGACGCGGATGGATACGCCCTGCTCCGCGAAAAAGCGGAACGTCCCCGGCGCGGCGTCGCGGATTTTATTCGTGAGCAGGATAAGGGCGAGGGGCTCTGTGCCTTGGCGCGGCGTCTTTTCCGCGTCGTCCAAATCCCCGGAAAAGGACGAGAGCAGCAACACGCGGTAGCCCTCCGAGGCGTATTTCGCCGCCGTCGCGGCGTGCGGGGAGCCCGCGCACAGCAGTTTGTCCGGCGCGCCGAGCAGATAGACGGAACCGTCAGAGAGCCGCGCCCCCGCGAATTTGTTCACCGACGTGAACGGCAGACGCTTGACCGCCCGCAGACGCGGCGGCGCCGTGAAATGCCGCGCGAGCGCCGCCAGCGTCTCATTCTCAGCGTCCGCGCCGCCGAGGTAATCGGACATCACGCCGTCTATTTTTTCGGCGGGGAATTCGTCCGGGGCGAGGGGGACCGTCCCGCGCACTGCCATCTCCGGCTCCGTTATCGTGCCGGTCTTATCGACGCAGAGCACGTCCACGCGGGCGAGCGTTTCGATACAGCGCATTTCCCGGACGAGCGCGCGCCGCCGCGCGAGCCGCATGACGGATACAGCCAACGCGACGGAGACAAGCAGGTAAAGCCCCTCCGGGATCATGCCGATGAGCGCCGCGACGGTCGTCACCATGCCCTCGGAAAAATCCAGCTTCAGCACACGAAATTGCTGATAGAGCATGACGGCGCCGGACGGGATTATGACGAAGCCGATGATTTTGACGAGCCGCGTCAGCGCGTACATCATCTCGGAGCGCATTTTTTTATTGTTTTTCTTCGCCTCCAGCGTGAGCCGGGACGCGAAGGACTCCGCGCCCACCTTGTCAAGGCGCGCGCGGCACTCTCCGGAGACTACGAAACTCCCCGACAGAAGCGTGGTACCGGGCGTTTTAATTATCTCGTCCGCCTCGCCCGTGACAAGCGCCTCGTTCACGCGGCACTCACCGGACAGCACCACGGCGTCCGCGTATATCTGGCGTCCGCCGGAGAACACGGCGACGTCGTCGCGCACGGACTGTTCGCAGGGGATGGCGAGCTCCGCGCCGTCCCGTATGACGACGGCGCGCGGTTCCGCGACCAACGTCATCGCGCGCAGGGCACGGCGGCTTCTCAGTTCCTGAACCGTGCCTATCACGATATTTATTATGACGATGGGGAGAAACGTCAGATCTTTATAAGAGCCCGCCGCTATGACGCAGGCGGCGAGCGCGGCGAAAATCAGATTGAAGTACGTGAACAGATTGTCCGCTATGATTTGCCCCATCGCGCGCTCCGGCGGCTTCGGACTCTCGTTGCCATAGCCGCAGCGCAGACGCTCCTCGGCCTCCGCGCGCGTTAGCCCCTTTTCGGCGTCCGGAGCGAGCCGGGGCAGTACGCGGTTTTTTTTCGTTTCGCCGCGCGGGCGCTTTCTTGCGGTTGACGGCATACCGTGACCTCCGGAATTGAGTTTCAGATGTGATTATCGCCCGTTTTCAGGCGTCATATGCTCCGCGCGTGGGTACGGCGGGATAGCACTCGCGGAGCTCGCGCGAGACGGCGGAGAGCGCCGCGTCCGCCGCGCCCTCCGAATCGAACAGCGCGAAAACCGCGCTGCCCGTGCCTGTCATTGAGGCGGCGAGCGAGCCGAGCTCTGAAAAGCGGTTCTTTATCCTGAATATCTCCGCGCGGATATCCGGCGGCAGGGTGTCCTCGAACACGTTGAGGACGCGGCGCGACGCGGCGCGGAGGTCGCCGACGCGTATCGCCGATACGAGCCCGTCCGTGTCGGGGCGGGCGCGCGGCGAGGCGAGGCCGGATTCGCGGTACATTTCCTCCGTAGAGAGCGTGAAAGGCGGCTTCGCTATCACCGCGAAGCAACGGGGGAGCGGAGGCAGGGGAGAGAGCGCCTCGCCGCGTCCGCGAGCTATCGCCGTGCCGCCGCCGACGCAGAAGGGGACGTCCGAGCCTACCCCGGCGGCGATTTCCCGCAGCTTATCGTCCGGGAAATGCGTTCCCGTGAGCCTGTTCAGCGCGCGCAGGACGGCGGCGGCGTCGGCGCTCCCGCCGCCGAGCCCCGCGGCGGCGGGTATGCGCTTTTCGATTGCGATTTCGGCGCGGAACCCCGCGATCCCGGCGGCCTTGAAGAAGGCGAGCGCCGCCCTTACCGCCGTATTGCCCTCGCCGCGAGGCAGTCCGGGGGCGTCGGCGGCGGCGCCGGAGCCGGGGACGAGACGTATAATAAGCTCGTCCGAGAGAGACACGCTCTGCATTACGGAGAGAATTTCGTGATAGCCGTCGTCCCGCGCGCCTAAAACGTCGAGAGACAGATTGATTTTCGCCTCCGCGCTCTCCCGCGCCGACAGCTCAGCCATCGCAGAACAGAAGCGACATCAGCCGGACGCCGTCGGAGACGTACGGCCCCGCTTCTCCGTCCCGCTCGCTGTAAGCGCAGCCCGTTTCGCGGCTCATGCGGCTGTCGTATATGAGGAAAGGCACGGGGGCGCCGTCGTGCCCGCGCGTAGATGTCAGCGTCTTGTGGTCGGAGAGCACGAGCAGGCGGAAAGGCTCGCCCCGCTCGCGGAGCGCCTTCGTAAGGGGGGCGACGACGCGGGAATCGAGGCGTTCTATCGCCTCAAGCTTGCCCGGGGTGTCGCCGTTGTGGGTACATTCGTCGGGCGCTTCTATGTGAATCGCGGCGAATGGGTGCGATTCGAGGACGCGCAGGGCGGCTTCCGCCTTGCCCTCATAGTTCGTATCGAGCTCGCCTGTCGCGCCGGGGACAATTATCCGATCCAGGCCGACAAGCGCTGCTATGCCGTGGCAGAGCGGCACGGCGGATATGACGCCGCCCGTTTTGCCGTAGCTCTCCGTAAAGCTCGGGAGCTTCACTGCCGTGCCTTCCGCCCAGAACCACACGCCGTTGGCGGGCATTTTGCCCCCGGCGCGGCGCGCGTTGTTCAGCGGGTGCCGGTCCAGCACCTCGTGCGCGAGGCGCATGAGCGATTTCAGCGTTTCGGCGTTCGACGAGCCGCAGGGGAGGAACGCGCCGATTTCCTCGCCGAGATGATCGTGCGGCGGGGAGAGAGTCATGCCCGCGGCGGACGCGCCGGACTGCACGGCGATATGCCGGAAAGAGCGCGCGGGGTGGATTGAAAGTCCGGCGGCGTCGGCGGCGGGCATGAAGCGCGCGTCGCGGAACAGCGCGGAGATTATGGCGTCCGATTCCTCCCCCTCTATAGACCCGGCGGAGTGGGAGAGGATTTTTTTGTTTTCCCAAGGCTTGTCCGCATCCTCATACGTCACCATATTGCAGCGGTACGCTATATCCCCCGGGCGGAGCGATATGCCCGAAGCCGCAGCTTCAAGCGGCGCCCTGCCCGTGTAGCACTCCCGCGGGTCGCAGCCGAAGATGGAGAGTATCGCCGTGTCACTGCCGGCGGGCAGCCCGTCGGGGCAGTTTTTGACGCTTCCGAGCGTTCCGGCGGAGGAGAGCGCGTCGAGCGCCGGGGTCTTCGCGTATTCAAGCGGCGTCAGGCCGCCGAGCTCCGGCACGGGATTGTCCGCCATGCCGTCGCCGATGATTAAGACGTATTTCATTTCAGCTGTTCATTCCTTTTGCCTATCGGATATTCTTGCGGGGCAGACGTCCTATGAACCGCCCGAGGCGCGAAACGGCCTCTTCTATATTCCCGGCGGACGAAGCGTAGCACATTCGAGCGAAGCCGTCCCCGCCGCGCCCGAACGCGGAGCCGGGTATGATGGCAACGCGCTCCTCGCGCAGGAAGCGTTCGCAGAACTCGTCGCTTGAAAGCCCGAAATCCCCGACGCGCGGGAACATATAGAACGCGCCGCGCGGCTCGAAACAGTCTATGCCGATTTTCCGCAAGCCGTCGAGCAGTATCCTGCGGCGGCTGTCGTATTCCCGGCGCATATGCTCTATATCGTCGTCGCCGTATGTCAGCGCCTCGATAGCCGCGTACTGGCTTGTCGTGGGGGCGCACATTATCGCGTACTGGTGAATTTTCAGCATCTGGGCGGCAAGCTCCGGCGGGGCGCAGACATAGCCCATGCGCCAGCCCGTCATGGCGTAGCATTTTGAAAAGCCGTTGACGACGATGGTCCGCTCATACATGCCGGGGAGGGACGCTATCGAAATATGCCTGCCCCCGTAAGTGAGCTCGGCGTAAATTTCATCGGAAAGGATGAGGATGTCCGTGCCGCGCAATATCTCCGCAATGGCGTCCAGGTCGCCCCGCTCCATTATGCCCCCCGTGGGATTGTTCGGGTACGGGAGCACGAGCAGTTTTGTTTTTTCCGTTATCGCCGCGCGGAGTTCGTCCGGCGTGAGACGGAATTCGTTTTCGGCCTTTGTTTCCACGTAAACGGGCGCGCCGCCCGCGAGCAGCGTTATAGGGCCGTAGCACACGAAGCTCGGGACGGGGATTATGACCTCGTCACCGGGGTTGACGAGGGAGCGTATGGCGAGGTCGATGGCCTCGCTGCCGCCGACGGTCACGAGTATCCGGGTCTGCGGGTCATAGCGCAGACCGAAACGCCGCGTGAGGTACTCCGATATGGCGGCGCGCAGACGCGAAAGACCGGCGTTGCCCGTGTACTTCGTGAAGCCGCGCTCCAGACTGCGTATGCCCGCGTCGCGTATGTGCCAGGGCGTGACGAAATCCGGCTCGCCTATGCCGAGGGATATGGCGTCGTCCATCTCCTCAAGCAAATCGAAGAACCGGCGTATGCCGGACGGGGCGAGCGTTTTCACCTTGTCCGACAGAACGGAATCGTAGTCGATCATACGAACAGCCCTCTTTCTTCCTGCTCGGGGCGCTCGTCGAGGATGCAACCTTTCTCCTTGTATTTTTTCATGATGAAATGCGTCGCCGTCGCCGTCACGCCGTCTATCGCCGCCAGATGCGCGAACACGAATTCGGACACGTGGCGCATGGTCGGGGCGCTTACAAGCACCGCGAGGTCGAAAGCGCCGGACATGAGATACAGGGAGTCCACCTCGTCGTACTGATAGATGCGCTCCGCGATGCGCTCGTAGCCGTCGCCGCGCTGGGGTGAGATTTTGACCTCGATAAGCGCCGTGACGCCGCCCGCGCCCGTCTTGTCCCAGTCGATGAGCGCGGAATATTTGACGATGACGCGCTCGCGCTCCAGCCGCGCGATCTCGGCGGAGGCGCTGTCCTCGTCCCTGCCCGTTATATCGGCGATCGCGCGCGGCGTCAGGCGGCAGTCGCGTTCAAGAAGTTTCAGAATTTCGTTCATTGGGGCAATTTCTCCTCGCATTTTCGCGTCGCGCGTTCGGACGCGGGTGTGGCGCGGGGGCGCTCTCCCGCCGCCCGCGACGGTAAGTATAGCATACGCCGAGAGGGAATTAAAGCCCTTGCGGAAAAATAAACGGCCTCGCGGCGGCGCCCCCGCTATTCCTCCCAGTCGAATTCGAGGTCGCAGACGCACACCGTGTCGCCCTGCTCGATTCCAAGCTCGCGCAGACGCGCGAACACGCCGCCGTTTTCAAGGCTTCTGTTGAAAAACGCGCGCGATTCCCAGTCGGAGAAATTCGTGTCGCGCACTACCCTGTCCAACCATTTGCCTTCTATGAACCACACGCCGTCCTCGCGCGTTATTTCCGTGTCCTCCGGCGCGGCGGGCGCCGCCGGGGACGGGACATACTCCGGTTCGTACACCGTTATGGGAGGCAGGGCGCGAAGCTCCCGCGCGGCGGCCAAGACAAGCTCCCGGATGTTCGCGCGCGTGGCGGCGGAGATCTCATACAGGCGTATACCGCGCTTCTTGGCGTACTCCCGGAAGCGTCCGAGCGCCTCGGCGTCCGCCGCGTCGCATTTGTTCGCCGCCGCGAGCTGCGGGCGGGACGCGAGCCGGGGATCGTACAGCCGCAGTTCCTCATTTATTGCCTCGAAATCGGCGACGGGATCCCGCCCCTCGCTTCCGGACACGTCCACGACGTGGATAATCAGGCGGCAGCGGTCGATATGCCGCAGGAAGCCGTGACCGAGCCCCGCGCCCTCCGACGCGCCCTTTATTATGCCGGGGATGTCCGCCATCACGAAGCTCTCCCCGTCGTCCACGTAGACAAGGCCGAGGTTGGGATAGAGCGTTGTGAAGTGGTAATCGGCTATTTTCGGGTGCGCGTTCGACACCGCCGCCAAAAGCGTGGATTTCCCGACGTTCGGGAACCCCGCGAGTCCGACGTCCGCGAGCAGCTTGAGCTCCAGCGTGACCTCGCGCGTTTCTCCGGGGCGCCCCGACTTGGCAAAGCGCGGAGCCTGGCGCGTCGGCGTCGCGAAATGCTTGTTTCCGCGCCCGCCCGCGCCCCCGCGCGCCAAGATGAAAGCCCCGTCGCCTGTCATATCGCGAAGCACGGCGCCCGTCTCCTTGTCGCGGACCACGGTTCCCTCCGGCACGCGTATTATGAGGTCGGCGCCGCTTTTGCCCGCGCGCGTTTTGCCGGAGCCGTCCGCGCCCCTTTCGGCGGCGTACTTGCGCTTATATCTGAAATCCATGAGCGTGGACATATGGCGGTCAACTTGCAGTATGATGTTCCCGCCGCGCCCGCCGTCGCCGCCGTCCGGACCTCCCGCCGCGACGTATTTTTCCCGGTGGAAAGACACCGCGCCGTTACCGCCGTCCCCCGCCGCGACACTTATTCCGGCTTTGTCCACAAAGATGTCAGGCATGTCGGTTCCCCCTTTTAATCTCTTATTCTCTCGATGGCGCTCAGATTGCCGAACGCCGTCGTCGCCGCGTTGACGAAAATCAAATCCACGTTTTCGTATTCGCTTATCACCTCAAGCACGGTGCCTTCAAAATGCCTCGGGTCGAGTACCACGATATTCTCATAGTGCGGCGCGAGCCACGGGACGAACGCGTTCCCGAAGGAATCCTTGATTACGACAGCCGTTTTCCCGTTCCCCGCCGATGTTTTGATGGTGAGCCTCGGGTGGTCCCCGCCTATGAACACGCTGTACGTCGACTTGCCGTTTTTCCCCGGCGGGTAAAACAGCGCCGGGGAGGTTTCAAGCCCGCCCTTATATCTGTAATAGTAAATCGTATCGGGCTTTTCCCTGATGGACTGCGACGGCGCCATATTGTAAAGGTATCCGAGGAAGCCCGGTATCGCCGCCTCCTCGTACTCCGAAAGCCCCTTCGCCTCAAAGCCCGCCGCCTCCGCGAACGCGCGGTAAGCGTAGTACGCGCCTATCGCCGTCCAGTGGTGATCCGTGCGGAAAAACAGATATTCGTCCGTGTGCTTCGCTATCTCGCCATAGGCGTTGACGGGCGTCACACCCCCGGCGAGAGCCCCGTACACCGCCGTTATGGCTTCGTATTCGGAATCCGACGCGTCGCGGTATACCTCCGGCATGAACTCTATCTGCGTCGGGGTCATCAGCGCGAACACGCGCACGCTCTCCGGCAGGGCCTCGCGGTAGGCGTTTATCGCGTCCGCGTAACGCGCGGCGAGCGTTTTGCTGAACCCGAACAATTCCACGAGCCTGTCCTCGAACACGATAATCGGCCCCTTTACGCGCCCCGCGCCCCTCGGTTCATCCGAACGCGACGGATCCGCCGACGGTTTTGTTTCCGGCTCCGGCTCCGGCTCCGGCTCCGGCTTCGGGCGCGGTCTGCCGAACGGCGTGGGTTCCGGCGCCTCGCTTTGCGCTGAGGAGGGCGTTCCGGAGGGCGGGGACGTATCGGGAGCTTCCGGGGACGGGGGAGCGGCGGCCGCGGGAATCGGCGCGTCAATGCCGTAGCTCCCCGCTATCGCCATCGACGCCGAAATGAAATCGGCGCGGCGCGCGACGCGGTCCGAAAGCCACGGCCCTACGCCGGCGGCGAACGCCCCGCTTAAAACGCGCTCCCCGTTTATCTCCGGGAATTCGTTGAACGAGCGGTTTTCGTTTTCGACGGTGCGCCCGTCGCGCGGGAACGCCGTCACGCTTACGGCGAACATCGCAAGGACGGCGAAAAACACCGCTATGTTGAGTTTCTTCATCATCCGATACGCGCCCTCCGGATTAAAACCTGAAATACAAAAACGGGTTATAGCTCTGCCCGACGAGCATGGTGAAACACAGGAGCATCAGTGCCGCGTTGCGGATGGGCTCCGCGGCGGGGAGCTTTCCCCGGAGCTTTGACGCGAGTCTCGCCGGGTACGGCGTGGAGGATATCGCGAGCGCCGCCAACAGGAAGATATTCGAGAAAAATACGGACTCCGCGCGGAAATCGTACAGCCGCGCGCCTCCGAACGCCGCCGAAAAAAACGCGCCGAGTTTCGGCAGATCCGTGAAATAGAATATCGCCCAGCCTATAAGAACCGCGAGCATCGAATACGTGTGCCGCAGAACGCGCGGGGCGCGGCTCAGCACGTTTTTCAGCAGGAATTTCTCCGCCGAAATCAGCACTCCGTAATACATGCCCCATATGACGAAATTCCATGACGCCCCGTGCCACAGCCCCGTCAGAAACCACACGGCGGCGAGGTTTGCCGCCGCGTGCCGCCTGTTGCCGCCGAGCGGGATGTACACATAGTCGCGGAAAAACGACGAAAGCGAGATGTGCCATCTGCGCCAGAAATCCGTCACAGAGACCGCCGTGTAGGGATAGCGGAAATTCTCTTTGAATTCAAAGCCTATCATTTCCCCCAACCCTATCGCCATATCGGAGTACCCGGAAAAATCGAAGTAAATCTGGAACGCGAAAAACACGATCCCCAGCCAGCTTCCGGCGAACGTCATTTGAGACCCCGCGAAGAGCATATCCGCCGCCTCTCCTGCCGGGTTCGCCAGCAGAACCTTTTTCCCCAGACCTGTCGCAAAGCGCGTCACTCCGCGCGAAAAGCCCTCCGGCGTCAGTTTTATCCGCGTCAGCCGCTCCTCGATGTCGGCGTACCGGACGATGGGCCCCGCGACGAGTTGGGGGAACATCGTCACGTACGATAAAAACGCGATAAACGACCGCTGCGCTTTTACCTCCCCCCTGTAAACGTCGATGGTGTAAGAGAGCGTCTGAAACGTGTAAAACGAAATCCCGAGGGGCAGGGAGAAGCGAGGCGCGGGCAGGGACGTCCCGAAAAGCGCGTTGATGTTCTCCGCAGCGAAACCGGAGTATTTGAAGGACGCGAGCAGTCCGAGGTTTATGACGAGCGAGGAGATGAGCATCGCCTTCCGCAGACGGGTGTCCCGGTATTTCTCGATTATAAGGCCGTGAAAATAGTCCGCCGCCCCGGAAAACAGCAGCGCGAGCACCCACACCGGCTCCCCGAAGGCATAGAACAGCAACGAAAACGCGAGGAGCGTCGCCGCGCGAAGTCTCGGAAGGGCGCAGTATAAGATCAAAAAAGCGGGCAGGAACAAGCAGAGAAACGGGAGCGATGAAAAAACCATTCCGGACTCCTAATAATCGATGATGTCGGCGCAAGCGGCGGGCGCGTCAACCGGCGGCGGCGGTTTCCGGCGCCGCTTGCCCTTCGCCGCCGGGATCTTGCGGGACATCCGGATTTTCGGGATTTTCGGCCGCGCCTTCAGCGTCCGTTTCTTCCTCGCCTGTTTCGTCCGGGTTCTCCGAGCCGCCGCCATCGGCATCCGGAGCGTCCGGCGCCGGGGGCGCTATCTCCGTGCCCCGAAGCCTCAGCTCCGCGCACAGCAGTTTCGCGATCTCAGCGCGCGAAACCGCGAGCTTGGGGTTCAGCCTTCCGTCGCTGCCCTGCACTATTCCGGCGGCTGTGAGCACCGCCGTGCCGCGCTCTGCGTACTCCGACAGCTCCGCCGCGTCCTCAAAGCTGCCGAGTTCCGGTTCAAAACCCTCAGCCAGCGTTATTTTGAACATTTCAAACGTTCTGTATACAAGCGTGAACGCCTGTTCTCGCGTGAGCTGTCCCATGGGGTCGAAAAGCGTGTCCGTAATGCCGTTCACGACGCCCGCCGACTTCGCCCATTTCACCGCCGCGGCGTAATACGCATCCTCCGGCACATCGTCAAACTCAGCCGTCGCGCCGGGCTCCGGCGTCCGGCCCGCGTCTTCGGGTTCGGCGTTCGCGGGTTCCGCGCTTTCAGTTTCCGGGATTTCGGCCTCTGTGTTCTCGGACTCCGAGGCTTCGGTCTCCGGGCTTTCAGTTTCCGTGTTCTCGGACTCCGGGCTTTCGGTTTCGGGCGCGGGAAGCTCAGGAATTACGGGTTCGGGAATCACGGGTTCCGGGGAACCCAGCGCCCTGTGGAGCATCAGCACGAAGTCGGCGCGGCGAAGCTCGCCTCCGGGCGCGAATTCCGTATCCGTCACGCCGTTGATGACGCCCCCGGCGCGCAGTTCCTCTATGTATTCCCACGCCCAGTGCCCCACCGTGTCCTCAAAGCCGTAAACCAGCACCTTCACAACAGCCTCGCGCGAACCTACCGTGATCTTTATTTCGCCCGACGCGCCGCTTTTGCCCCCCGCGGTGAACACTCCGTCCGGCGAAACCTCGCCTATATCCCCCGTGACCTCATATGTAAAAGAGCGCGGCTGCGCGACGACGGCCTTGCGGTAATAAGTCGCCGTCGGCGCGAGCGAGATTTTCCCTCCGGGAGAGACGGTGACATCGGTCAAAGCCTCGCCGCCGGCGTTGTAAGCCGTCAGCGACGTCGGCTCCGTGAGCGCGAACACCTCCCCCGACCCGAAGGCGCCTGTGGACGGCGAATAGAGCGCTATGGAGTCCGCGCCGGGCACCCCTCCCGCCGTATAGAGCCGCCCCGCGACGACGCCCGCGCCGGAGGACGCCTCGACGTCCTCCGGCGCGGCGGCGGGCAGCCGCCACGAATCCTCCGCAACGTAAGCAAGCTCCACGGACGAGCCGGCGAGGACTATAACTCCGTCGTTCTCCAGCGCGAGACGGGCCGGCGCGGACGGCGTATTTTCAAAACTCTCATCGTCGGCGGCGAACATTATGTACGTGGAGTTGCGGCGCGGCGCCCCGTCGGACGGGCGGTTTACGACCTCGCCCGCCGCCTTGCCCGGCGTTCGGACGCTCATGACGGACGAACCCCCGCCGTCGAGATTTACGGCATCGACGCACCCCTGCGCGAGCATCTCATCGGCAAGCTCCGAGAGCGTCACGCCGTTGGCGTACACGCTGTCGCGCCCGTCCACCACGCAGACGACAATCTCCCCGGACGCCGTGACGCCTATCGCCGTGCGCGGGTTGCGCTGTGACAAGGTCTTGTCCCAAACGGAGCTGTCCGCCATCGCGCCGTCTTTCACCACGAAGTCCCCGCACCCCGCGGCCCAGCGCGCGTTTTTCAGACCCTCGTCCGAGCACGACACGGAAAGGCTCACGATATCGCCCTCCGCGAATTTATAAAAATCCTCGCCCGGGTCTCCCGCCCGCGTGAGGACGACGAAGCCGTCGCCTATCGCCGTCTCACCATCGCTCCGCGACGCTTCCGCCACGCGCAGTGTCATCTCCCCGGAGAGCGACGGCGCCCCCGCGAGAATCTCGAAACGCACGAACCAGCCGGGGGAGGAAGCGCGCGTGGAGACCGTGGAAAAATCCGATGTGAACAGGTAGCTGCCGCCGGCGTCGCTCCGCATTTTATTGAGGTGCGTCACGGAGACGGACTTGCCGGCGTTTACGCCGTCCGCCCCGTCGCCCAGATTCGTGAGCGTGAGCTCGATTTTCGGCGCCTCTGAGAAAAACAGGCTGCCGTCCGCGCGGAACGCCGCGGCGGCTTCATCCTCCGGGCTCGACATATAAACCCCGTCCTGAATGACGATGCCGAGAGGGACGCCCGTCTGCATAGAGAAAAAGTCGGCGTTCACCGCCGCGAGGATGTTTCTCCCGCGCGAGCGCGCGTACGCCTCCGCCGCCGCTATATCCACGCGCCCGTAAACAGTATCGTCCTTCGTCACGATGGGATATGCCTCCCCGCCGGGCGCGCAGCGCAGGATATAGCTCTCCTCTCTGCCGTATTCGTCGTTCCAGTACACGGTGTTGACGTATTTCAGGTTCCCGGCGAGACTTTGCGTATGTATGTACTTCGCGTTCCCGGCGCCGGAGGCGGCCGCCGCTTGGACAAGGGAGAGCGCGAGAGCGAGCGCCGATAGGGCGGCGATTATCCGTTTTTTCATTTCGTACCTCGTTGTCATTTGTGATCCGGAGGTATTTTATCAAATCCAGCCACGCTTTTCAACGGTAAATATTATAAGGCGGCGCACCCCCGCCGGGAGCGCGCCGCTTTATATCAATGCGTATTCGATTGCGGGTGCGCCGCGCGCCCCCTACCCCTTGATATACCTCTCGATCATCGTCGCGACCTCCGCGCGCGTGGCGGAGCCGCCGGGTCTCACGCCGCCGTCCGGATAGCCCGTGATTATGCCGAGGGA
>JAITJC010000015.1 GCA_031279125.1 Oscillospiraceae bacterium | reverse complement strand
TGCGTCCCGGAGGCGGCGTCGAGCGCCAGCCCGACGGCGAGCCCCGACGCGCAACCCATCCCCACGCCCCCTTTGTAAGCCGCGAGCAGTACGACGAGCATAGCCGCCGCGCGCCCCGCCGACACCGTCCCGAACAGCTTCAGCCCGGAAAGCGAAATCATCGCCGTGGACAGCAGAACGAGTACGCTCACGGTGTGCGCCACCTCGTTTTCAAAGCTCAGCCGCCACGACCACGGCGAAAACGCCATCTTATAGAAATACGCGCACCCGAGACACAGCACGGCGTCCGTCACCGCGAACACCGCCTCCGCCGGAGAGATGCCGCCGTCAGAGGCGGAAACAAGCCCCACAAAAAGCGCCGCCGCCCCGGCGACGGACGGCATAAACGCCCCGGAGCGCGATATGGCGGCGGGGCGGAACACCGCCGCCGCCGCCACCGCGAGAATCGCCGCCGATATGTATTTAAGCGCCCACGGGAACGGGCAGAATATCAAATACCCGGCCGCCGCCCCGAAAAGCGCCGCCAGCCCGCCGCCCCCCGCGCCGGACGAGGCGGCGAAAGCCGCGCCGAACGGGGAGCATCCCCCGAGAATCGACGCGCCCGATAAAACGAAGCCGAGGGAAAAACGCACCGATAGCTCTACGGCGCGCGCGGCGGGGCGGGACGCGGTTTTCGCTTTTATAAACCGAAGCAATAAAATCAGTCCTTATCGTTAGAATTTCAAGGGCAATTTTATCGCTGCCGCGACGCGAAACGCGCGGAACCGCGCTGTAAAAGCGCGTCGGGAAATACCCGAATCGGAAGGGAAATGCTATCGCCCCGCCAACCGCGACAGCATTGCCGGGGCAAGCGACGCGGAAATCAGGGACGACGCGGCGAGCGCGAGCGCGCAAACGCCGCATATCGCGGCGAGGCCGCCGTACGCCGGCGCCGTTTTGACTGAGTTCCTCGACGCCGCCCGCAGAAGCGCGAGCGAGGACGCAAACGACCGCGCGGACAGAAGGAAAAGGCACGGCACGGCGACAAGCGCCTCCGGCGCGAATATCGCGAGCGCCGCCGGGAACCCCGCCGGCCCCCCGCAGCGCGTTATCGAGGACATCGCGAAACAGAGCAGAAACCCTCTCCAAGCCGTAAGCGCCGGTACGCATACGACGCCGAGCGCGGAGAACGCGAAAAACAGCGCGGCGGCGTGATAGCGCCCGGTGCGCAGCAGCGCCGAAAAAAAACGCTCGCCAAAGTCCGCCCCGGCGCCTTCCGCAAGCCCCGCCACATAGCCCGCGATCCCCGCGTCCGGGGGCAGCGCCGCCGACGCCGCGGTCCCTATCGCGCAACCGCACACAAAAAGCGCGGCGCAGACGGCAAAGCCCCGCGTCCCGGTCCTCCCCGACGTATGCCCTCCGCCAACGGACACGCCCACCTCAGCGCGCCTCCCGCCGCCGCCCGGTGCCCCTGAGCGCCGCCGCCGCGCCGCCGAGCGCTCCTCCCGGCGCGAGCGGCGCGAGACATATAAGATTTCCGCCCCCGAACGCCGACCCGGCAAGGCATAACAGCGACAGGATGAAACCTGTGGCGCACCCCGCGAGCATACGCCGCCCGCCGAGCCCCGCCGCGGCGGCAAAACCTCCCGACGCCGCGCCCGCAAACGCGCAGATGCCCGCCGCGGCGCCCGCGAATTCCTCCGGCAGACGCCCGGACGCGATGAGCCACGCCGCCGCCGCCAGCAACGCGCCCGTGACGACGGCGCTCACCGCCATCCCCCGCAACTGCGCCGCCGTAAAACCGGAGGGGCGCGCCGGGACGATACGTTTTTTGTTTTTCGGCATAAAAAAACCTCCCTTTGAACAGCCGCGTACCTTAATCGGTACAGCTTATTCAAAAGGAGGATGGATTAGAATTGATTGAACCCGTTACCTCGTCTGTTCCCGCGTGGTTTTGCCCGTGGAGGATATCGCCCATTTGGCGACCTCCATGCGCACGCGGTCCTCGCTCGTCTCAAACACGACGCTATCATCCGAGACGGAGACGATTTTGCCGAAAATCCCGCCGATCGTCGTAATCGTGTCGCCCGCCGCCAGGGATCCGCGCATCTCCTCCTCCTGCTTTTTTTTCTTCTTGCTCGAACGAATCTGGAACACGTAGAAAACTACGAGTATCCCCACGAACGGAACAATTGTTATCATATCCATGCTTTATGACCATCCCTTTCATTTCATTTTACTTTTTCAGCACCGGCATTCAGTCTACCACCGCGCGGGGCAAAACGCAAGCCGTTCACGGAAATTTAACCTTTATCCTCCGTCCGCCGCCCACGCTTTCCAGACCTCCGGGCAGTAGCCGACCGTCGCCGCCCTGCCGTTCCTGACTATCGGCGTTTTTATAAACTCCGGGTTTTCCAGCAGTTTTTCCTCGCGGTCGGCGTCATACGCGAGATAGCGCAGAAGCTCCGCGCCGCGCGCGTCGTAATCCGTCATGGCGTCAAGCCCTACGGAAGCCCTCACACTCTCAAGCTCGCGGCGGCTCATCCCGTGGCGCGAAAGGTCAATCGCCTGGAACCTGACGCGGCGCTCCTTGAAATACCGCTCCGCCTTTTTAGTCTCAAAGCACTTGGGCTTCCCGAAAATCTGGATGTTCACGCCGTCATATCTGCATCACAACGGGCAGGATCATCGGGTTGCGCTTCGCTTTCTTGAACAAGTACTGCGACAAGTCCGATTTTATCGCCGTCTTCAACGACGTCAGATCGGAAAGCAGTCTCTGCGGACTCCCGCTTATCGTATCGACGACGACGTCCTTCAACTCTCGCATCAACTCGTCCGATTCCTTCACGTATACAAAGCCGCGCGTTATGATATCCGGCCCGGACACAAGGCTGCCGTCCTGGCTCGATATGTTTACGACGACGACGAGCATTCCGTCCTGCGACAGATGCTTCCTGTCGCGCAGCACGACACTGCTCACGTCCCCGACGCCCGTGCCGTCCACGAGCACGCGCCCGGAATGCACCGCGCCGTTCACGGTTATGCTGCGCGGCGTCACCTCTATTATCTGCCCGATGTCGCTGACTATTATCCTGCGCGGCTCTATGCCCATCTGCCGCGCCACCTTGGCGTGCGTGGAGAGGTGGCGGTGCTCGCCGTGGAGCGGGATGAAGAACTTCGGCTTCGTCAGCGCGAGCATCATTTTCAGCTCCTCCTGGCAGGCGTGCCCGGAGACGTGCAGATCGGAATACTTGTCGTAAACGACCTCCGCGCCGCGCCTGAACAGCTCGTCTATGACGCGCGAGATCGTCTTTTCGTTCCCTGGCACGGCGGAGGCAGAGATTATGACGCGGTCGCCCGGCTTTATCTCTATCTGCCGGTGGTTGGAGAACGCTATGCGGGACAGCGCGGACATCGTCTCTCCCTGGCTGCCCGTTGTCACTATGACGATCCTGTCCGGCGGCAGATTCTTTATCTGATTTATGTCGGCAAGCAGACCGTCCGGGATGTGCATATACCCCAGCTCCGTGGAGACTCGCAGGATATTCTCCATGCTCCGCCCCGTGACCGCCACGCGCCGCCCGTAGCGCGCCGCGCAGTTGATGACCTGCTGTATCCTGTGGACATTGGACGCGAACGTCGTCACGAGGATGCGCTTCTGGCACCCCCGGAACAGTTCGTCGAACCTGTCCCCGACCTTGCTCTCCGACGTCGAATACCCCGGCTTCTCGACATTCGTGGAGTCCGCGAGCAGCGCCAGGATTCCCCTGTTGCCGAGTTCTCCGAGCCGCGCGAGGTCGATCATCCCCCCCGAAATCGGCGTCGTGTCCACCTTGAAATCCCCCGTGTGTATGAGCGTGCCGATGGGCGTCTTTATGGCGAGCGACACAGAATCCGGTATGGAATGGTTCACGTGGATCATCTCCACCTTGAACGCCCCGAGCTTCACCGACTCCCCCGCGCGCATCGTCACGATCTCCGTGGATGAAATCAGGTTGTGCTCTGTGAGCTTGATTGTGATGAGCCCCGCCGTCAGGGGCGTCGCGTAAACCGGCGGATGTATCTCCCGCATTAGGTAAGGAAGCGCGCCGATGTGATCCTCATGCCCGTGCGTCAGGACAATCCCCCGGATTCGGTGCGCGTTTTTCACGAGATACGTGAAATCCGGTATCACGATGTCCACGCCGTACATATCATCGTCGGGGAAGCCGAGTCCCGCGTCCACGACGATCATGTCCGCGCCGAATTCGTAAACCGTCATATTCTTTCCGATCTCGTTCAGCCCTCCGAGGGGGATGATTTTCAGTTTTTCCACCATAGAATTAAATCGACTCCTTTTAATAATAGATAAGATATTTTACACGTAAACGACCGCGCGGCAAAACTCAAATTTGACTCGCCGTCCGCGTTGCTTTTATACATCGTATGATAATATATAAAGTACATCGTACACAATGCCGATTCCATTACGGCGCATAGTATACACCGCCCGCACCGCTTTGTCAACCGAAAAAAGCGCGGGACGAGGGGGCTCCGTCCTCAGGCACCCGCCGTTCTCATCGCGCGCCCGGCACCGCAAGCTTAAAATTTTTTCCCTAATTTGTAACCCTCTGTCACCAACTGTCTCTAAATTGTAACTTTACATATTTTATGGTTTTATGATATATTTCGACAAGCGGAAACGCTCGGCGCAAATCGCGAACAATCGCAAATTGTGCCGAGGCGCCTCGGCACAAACGCGCGGGCAACCCCGAGGGGTGTCCGCGCCCG
>JAITJC010000053.1 GCA_031279125.1 Oscillospiraceae bacterium | reverse complement strand
ACGGACGCCGTCGCGCACATCTTCGCCGAGCTTTACAACGCGCCGCCCGAGCTGAAAGAAAACTACATCAGGCTGAAGTTCATCGAACTGCTCTTGTTTTTAAGCGTAGCCGAGCGCGTGCCGGAGGACGGGCGGCGTTATTTCTACAAAACGCGCGTGGACGCCGTGAGGGCGCTGCGCGACTATGTGACGGCGAATTTGGACAAGCAATTCACCCTGCCGGAGCTGTCGAGGCTGTTCAACATACCGCTGACGGCGATGAAGACATGCTTCAAGACCGTTTTCGGAACCCCCGTACAGGAGTATATGCGCGAGTACCGCTTGCAGGCGGCGAGCGTCCTGCTGCGCGAGTCCGGCGAACCCGTCGCCGCCATCGCCGCGCGCGTGGGCTATGACAGCCACGCGAAATTCTCCGCCGCGTTCAAGGCGCGCTCCGGCTGCACGCCGTCCGAATACAGGAAGATCACAATAAAACTCCTTGGTCAAAACGCGAAAGATTTTTCCCTCTCGCCCGATTTATTAGACCATTCAAATGGCTAATCCCCCGATATCCCCCCGAAACAGCCCTCCGCCGCCCCGCCCCCGCCTCAAAAAACCCTTGCAAATTCAAGAAAATAATTTCTTTGTGCACTTTGACGGGGCTTTTCGCGGCAGCCGGGCGGCGGCGCGAAAATTTTTTTAAAAAAGCGCTTGACAAATGATTTCCTCTATGATATAATACTGGCATACGGTGGTTAGCGGTTGGAAATGCGGGCTCGTAAAGAGCCTTGACAAAGTCGCCGCCCCCCGTGAGGACACCCGGCAAAGCCGCCGGGGGCCGCCCGCCGCCCCTTGAAAAATGAACAGGCGTACGCCTGTTCGCGCGAAGCCCCTCTTTGATTACATAAGGGCTTCGCGACAGGGCTCCGGAGTTCGGGCGGCATTGTCGGGCGAAACGAGTTAGCGCTCAAAAAATATCCGACGCTTACTCACCCGGCGGCTCGCCGCCGCCGTGTCGCCAAGGTTATTGCTTCCCCCGGCGCCGCCGGCGGAGTGATAATATGTCCGGCCGCCGCAGCCGGGCATTTACACCGCAAACACGCAGCAACCCCAATTGAATACCGCGGTCCCACGGCGGAGCAAGGATGCAACGCGGGGGCGCGCGGACAAGTCCCGGGCAAATCCTGAGTCTCAGGTAAAAACCACAGCGGTCAGGCGCAAGCGGAAGCGCCGGGCTGCCGACGGAGGAACGGCTGCGTTTCCGAAGAAGGCGAAGAACCATATTTTATTTACTCTTAAAGGAGGATACCAAGCAACAATGAGCAAGATCGAAAGAATTTCGAAAAGCGCGATTGCGATGGTGATCGTCGCCGTTCTCGCGGTCGGCGGCATCGCCCTCGCCGGCACGGTGGCTGTGAAGGTCTATGCCGAGCCGCAGCTCACCGCGACCGACTCCACGCACCTGCTCCCCGGCCGCTACCGCAACACCCCGCAGTACTTCTATTCACAGCAGACGGCTGTGGATGAAGTAGACGAGGACGACAACCCGCTCACGTTCAAGACCGTCTACGTCCCCGCGAAACACGGCGACAACCTCATCAACAGCTATGAAATCAACGAAGACGGCAGCATAGAACTCCTCGTACAGGAGGGCACGATCGTCGTCCAGCCCCCGTACGGCCCTGTCGTAGTCCAGACCACCTACTTCACGTCGTTCGGCGTAGTGGATGAGGGCACCGGGGAGGTAATCCCGCTCATTGACCCGGACGATCCGGTGCCCGGCACGGGCATCTATGAGCTCACGATCCCGGCGGAATACGTGGCGAAGAACACAGACGGCAGCTACGCGCCGATACTCATCGAGTTCGCCGTTGACGGCACGCCCGACGGGCACACGAGCGAGGCGTACCTCATCTTCAGCCCTGAGCTTGTGCAGGTGGCGTACACCTACCCGATCCCGGCGACATTCCCGATAGAGCCGACGCCGCCGGAGGAATAAGCGCCTGATCGGCGCCGCCGATTCCCCCGTTCGCGCGGGCGGGGGAATCGGCAAACTCCGAAGCGGAACCTTTCGGGCATCGCGGCCCTGAATTATAACTTTTTTATATTTTGTTATCCACTAAGAAAGTGGGGGATTTTTATAAATATGGCGGAGAGCCGGGCAAGAGGCAAACCGGCCAATATGACAGCGTTTTTGCTGGCGGTTGCTTTTTTTTTACCCTCTTCTCACTAATCTTTCCGACCGAGGCGCGCGCGGAGGGGGAGACCGCGTCGCTTGCGGACGGTGAATATATAGTCAACCTCAGCTTTTATAGAGCGAGTGCCATTGATAGTCTGAAGGGGGGGACGAGTGCGTTTGGCAATGATACTTCTAGCAATGTAATGCAAATCAACGAGAAGGCTCTGTTAAAAAAAAAAGACGGGAACTGGACATTAAAGCTCCAGTTTTTCTCTTTCAGCATCTATACGCGGATAGCCGTAATGGACCCGAAACAAGTAGCGGGGTTTACTTCTATCCCGAGCCTTCCGGGTGACCGGGGCTATTTGAAAACTGGCACTGCGTATAATACAGGTGTTACTGCCACTACTAATGAAAAATATCTCCCCGACAGTCAATTTCATGTGACAGCCGGGGACACGGCGTTGGACACGGGCTATATGGAGATCACAATCCCGGATGGGGATTTTGACCCTTCGCTCCCGCTCGTTTTCCGGTATACCACTCCATCGACCACCGCTACAACGACCCCTATGAAAGCGTATATCGACATTGGTACGGCGATTAACTTTGCGCGGTACGTTGGCAGCGCCCCGGACTGGACGCAGAGCTGGACAAATTGGACGTCCACCCCACTTGATGCGGGCTCTGCGTATGCGGCAACTAATGAAGCGTCGAAGTCGTCCGAGCAAAAAGGGATGCTCTACGGCGTTTTTTTACCCGTTGAGTTAAGTACCGATAATTCAAAATTGCCGGATAATGTTGTTTTACAGGCGAAGTTCACGGTTAACGACGAGGGCCCCGGCGGAACCGTGTTGTCAATCGGGAAAGCCGAAAAGAGAACGAAAACTGAATTGACATCTGCGAAATTAGCCAAATACTGGATCGATTGGCTCGGTACGACGTGGAAAAGCATTTATACCAGCGGGGCTGAAGAAAAGACTGTTTCGATAGATTTTGACCGCGACGCGCTCATATACGGCGTTCCGCTGGAAATTGTACTGAAAAACGATACACTACTCTCCCGCGACGGAAAAACAACATATCAAAACACACTAACCGCGCGCCTGCGCATAGACCCGGAGGCAGTTGAAACGGTGACAAAGTCGGCGGACGATGGCGCTGTGACGTTGAGTTACGACAAGACAACCGCGCCGCTCGACGCCGAGTTCACCGCGGAGTCATTTGACGTTGAAGACGATTTGCCGTCAGTATTGCAACGAACCTACCCATACATTTCAAAGAGCAGGATGGAGACGGGGGAGTCGCAGTCCGGCGGCAATTACAAATACTATATATTTTCCCTGAAAGATGATACCCAAGGAAACGAAGTGACGCTCAAGGGAACCGTCAGCGTCGTTTTTACTTTGCCCGAGGGTTGGGATATTGACTCGATCGATGTATGGGGGGTGTTCGCTCAAGGCGGGATGCATGAGCGCGACTTCGAGAGGCTGAAAAGTAATCGCCTTGTATCGGTAAACGCCGAACAAAATACGGTCAGCGTCAAATTTAAGGCCGGCGAAAAGCTTGCCGACTCCGGCTGGCTCTTTGTGAGCAAGGCGAAAACTCAAGACATCGTCGCGACAACGGCGGACGTCGGGGTCTACAAAGTGGGCATTTCGATGATGCACGCCTCGCAGAACCAGCTCTCCATGTCCAACGGAGTCATAGACAAGCACTACGGCTACGTCGAGGTCACGGAAGCTGACGACGGCAGCTTCACCCGTATGCTCTATCTGCGTCTCATCTCCGTGGTCGGGTTGCAAATGGACTGCTACGCGCTGCGGGTCGATGGCAGGGGCGGGTCGACGGAGATATTGGACTATTACACCCAAGCGGAGATTTACGACACCGAAAACGGCAAGCTGGCGATCGGCGACGGCGGCATATCACGCGGAATGGGCTATTATTACCCGCAGATCGTCGCCATACCGATCCCCGAGACTGGCTTAGGCAACCTTGGGTTTAACATTCCGGTAATGGACTTCATCGGCGCGGGCGGGAGCAAGTCCGCGCGGGTCATATTCTCGTCGGTTGCAAAGGTTGCGGATGACGTAAACCCCCTTCACGTCTATGACATCAGCGTGATGGAGGTGAAACTCGCGGAGGCGGAGAAGCTCCTTACAAAACTCAGCGGCACGGCGTTTGGCAATTTAGAGAGCGCGATCGCGGCGGCGAAGGGGTTTGTGGAGAAGCACGAAACGACCGCGAAAACCTCCGAGGAGATCAAGGCCGCCCGTGACGCGCTGCAAGTCGCGATGGACGGCGCCGCGGACTATCAGCAGACGCAAAAAGACCTGCTGAAAGAGGACGCCGCCGGCATGGCGGCGCTCGCGGAGGAGGACTATGAGACGACGTCCTGGGCGGCGTTTGAGGCGTCCCACGCGGCGGCGAACGCCCTGATTGCGGACGGCGCGATTGACGCCGACGACGCGCGGCTGACAGCCGCCCGCGGCTCGCTCTCCGCCGCCCGCGCGGCGCTTGTGGAGACGGTGAAGCTCGACCGGGCGCGGCTTTTGCAGGAAGCGGGGGAGGCGGTAAGCCTCGCCAATGGCGCGATAGCCTCCGTGACGGCGGCGCGAAAGGAGGGCGACAGCGGCGACGCGACCGTGACGCTGACATTGCAACCGTTCGAGCCCTTCGCGCAGCGCGGCGACACGGAAACGCGGGGATACATAAAAACCCTGACGCCGTCGGATTCCGAGACGACGTTCACCGTCGCGGCGGAATTTGACGTGACGGACGACTACGCGACAGGCGCGGCGGGCGCGACGACGGAAAAGCCCAAGGACGCCTACCCACAGACTATCACGTTTGATGTAAAGATAGGCGCGGAGTCCATCCCGGTTGAAGTGTACGTGCCGGTTATGGAAACGCAGATGCAGGGCTCGCAGTACATTACCGCCCGGCTGGCGCTCAACTGGGGCGCCCTGCTGGCGGGGTCGGTATCGCTTGACACGGACGACCTTGACACCGCGATAACATCCGGCGTCCCGGCGGGCGATTACACCGAGGTGTCGAAAACCGCGCTGACGGCGAGCATAGCCGCCGGAACCGCGCTGAAAACCCTCGAAGGCGCCGCGCAATCAATGGTTAACGCCCGCGTGACGGCGATAAAAGCCGCGAGCGCGGCGCTCGTGCGAGTGCCGGCTGACAAAGCCGCGCTGAACAACGCGATAGCGGAGGCGGGATCGCTTGTCAAATCCCCGGATTACACAGAGACGAGCATAGCCGCCCTGCAAGCCGCGCTGACGAAGGCGCAGACCGTCGCGGCTGACGAAAACGCGACAGCCGCCGAAGTCGCCGAGGCGCTGGGAGCGCTGAACTCCGCGATAAGCGGGCGGACAGCGAAACCCGCCGACAAGACGGCGCTGGCGGCGGCGCTCGGTGCCGCGCAAGCGCTCTGCGAAGCGGGGAACGGCGGCGGCGTTTACACGGCGAACACTTGGAGCGCGTTCGCGTTGGCATACGGAGCCGCGCGGGCCGTGCTTGAGGACACCGCCGCGACAAGCTCCGCCGTGGGCGCGGCGCTCGCCAACCTGAACGCCGCGAAAGCGGGGCTGAAGGTTGACATCGCCTCGCTTGAAACCGCGATAGCGGAAGCGGCGAAGTACCTGGAGGGCGGCGAGTATTACGCGGAGGGCAAGTACGAAGCGGCGTCCCTCGCGGCGCTCGCCTCCGCGAAAGCTGCCGCCGACTCAGCCGTTGCGGCAGGAGAGCTGACGGCGGGGCAAAGCGAAGCGCTGACGGCGCTCGTGTCGAAGGCGATAGGCGCGCTGGTGGAACAGGCGGCGTTGACAGAGCGCGGATCGGTCGAGTATTCGCTTGCGGACAAGACTGCGCTGTGGCACTATTCGCAGGCTCAGTATTCAATGGGACACTACGCCATCGAACACGAAAAGTCCGTGGTCGTAGTAGATGAGTACGGCGACGCGAGTCTGCTGCTGCACTTCAAGCCCCTGACCGCCCTGAATCTGACCGGATATCTGGAACGTCTCAGCAGGGTGGTCAATATAGGCGCCGGCACAGGCGGCCTGTCTTACGAAAAAATACCCGCCCATGTGCTTGAGACATACGACGAAAGCGTAACCGACGGATACGGCCCGATAAACGTTAAAGCGTATCCGAAAGTGCTGAGCATTCCCATAGAGATCGGCGAGGAAGAAATCATCGTCGAG
>JAITJC010000032.1 GCA_031279125.1 Oscillospiraceae bacterium | reverse complement strand
CACCGCGAACTGAATCGCCTGCACGATGTACTGCCCGTCCGCGGCGACCGTCCCCGTCAAGGGGAAACTCGTGCCGATTTTGATGGGATCGCCCGGAGTCTCCGCGATGTCCGCGCCGGGGCTCACGCCCCCGCTAGCGCCTTCATCCCCGCTCCCGCCCGCGCCGGGGGTCGTTTCCGCGCCTTTGCACGCCGCCGCCGTCAAAAGCAGCGCCAGCGCCAAAAGCATTGCCGACAGTCTTCCCGCCATTTTCAGTTTCTTTGCCATTTTTAGTTCCTCCGTTTTTATAAATTTTTCGGCCGCGGGTTTACGCGGCGGCCGCGCGTGTCGTCAGTGAAGCGGCTTGCCCGTCAAAGCCGGCTTTGGCGGATAACAAAAAAGGGCGCCATTAGCTTTTTGCTAATGACACCCTTGTCACCCGCCGGCATTGCGCCGACTTTCAAAACCGCGCTGACACATCAGGGCTGTCTGCCCCTGACGATATGCATTATACACGCAAGCTCACGAGCCGTCAATTGACAAATCGGCAGAAATCGATGTGCCGTCAGACGAATTCTTTGGCTTAAATCCACAAATCGCCCGCGCCTTACAGCGCGAGCGCGCCGTTTTTCAGCTTGAATACAAGGTAATCCTCCCCGTCTATCGTCTCCGGCTCGCCGAGACAGAAGACGGGCGTCATCGGGAACGGGGCGGCGCTTGAAATAGGTACGGCGATATATATGGTCTCCCCGTCCGTCCGCGCGAGCGCCCCGCGCGCCTTTTCCGTGAACGCCGCTTCGCCGCCGTCGGCGAAAAAACGCTCCGGATCCGGTTCCTGGGACCACTCCCCCGTCAAGCGGCACGATTCCGCCGCCGCTTCGGGTGCCGGTTCCGCCATCGGCGCCGGGGCGTATTCCTCCCCCGTCAGGATAAGCTCAAACGCGGACGGCTCCGCGAAGCCTATCTCACGGAGAGCGTTTTTCGTAAAACTTTTTTTGATTTCAAAGCGCCCGCTTCCCGCGTCTCCGGACGGCGCGGGAACGCCGAGCGGGACATACCGCCCGTTGCAAACGGCGGCGAGCCGATACACGTTCTCGCTGTCCGGGCTGCCGCCCGAGTAGCTTATCTCCGTCATAAGCCCGCTCCGCGCGAGACAGGCTTCGCCGAGCGGTCTCCCCGCGCGCGTCACGGTGAATTTTTTCTCCATTTTAAGCCCTCCCATAGCGCAAAAATCCCTCGCGCAAGTATATGCGAGGGATTTTTGCGCTATGACAGCGAGCCCGCGTCAACTCGCGAGCTCATATTCCCCGCGCACGAGCAGTCTCACGTCCTCTGTGTCCGCCCGTATGCCGTCGCCGTCCGCGGCTATTATATACAGATGGTTCAGCGGCATAACGGCGCCCCGCGCGAGGCTCTCTCCCGCCGTCGCGTCCGGCAGGGCTTCCCCGGCGAACACCGCCGCCCCTTCTCGCGGCAGCACCTCCGCGCCCTCTCCGAAAATAATGGCGCCGCCCTTCGCGAGCGTCACGAGCGCGAACGCATTTTCGGGCGCGGCTGCGGCCTCTCCTCCCGCCGGGGGCAGTCCCGCCACGTAAGCGTCCACCTTCGCCGACAGTTCCGCGCCCCGCGCGGCTATCTTCTCCTCGAACTCCCCGGCGAGTTCCGGCTTGAACCTCTCGTTTAAGTAGCTGAGCGTGACGAGCGGGTCGTCGCGCGTGCCGAGGGTTCCCGCCGCCATAATCCCGGCGCATACCCCGAAAACGGCGGCCGCCGCGACGATCGCCCCTATAACTATTCGCTTTTTCATATCACTTATCTCCCCGATGAATATGATTCCCCCGCCTCCGGCGGGTCGCCCGGATTTTAAGCATTGTAGCATACCGGCGGGGAATGTTCAACCTTGGTTTAAGCGGAGCCAGGGTAAAACAGCCTCCCGGTCAAGGGTTCCGCCCGAAATACTCCCGCACCTCGCCGCAGTCGCGCAGGATCTGCCCGCGCAGGGCGTCCGTGCCGTCGAACTTCATTTCGGGGCGCGTACGCTCGCAGAATTCCAACCGCACCGTGCGGCCGTAAAGATTGCCCCGGAAATCCAAAATATGCGTCTCCGCCGTGACGGCCTCACGCCCGCCGGAGACTGTCGGGCGGGTGCCGATATTCGTCACCCCGATTTTCGCGCCGCCCTCCGCGGGGTCCGCTTCCAGGTACACGCGCGCCGCGTAGACGCCGTGTGCGGGGACGAGCACGCCGTCGCCGAACGTCATATTTATCGTCGGCGTGCCGAGCTCCCGCCCGAGGCGGTAGCCATAGCGCACGTAGTCCGTCAGCACATGGCGGTGACCGAGGTATTCGTTCGCCGTCTTTATATCCCCGTCCGCAAGAAGTTTTCTTATGCCGGTGGAACTGGACACGACGCCGAGATGACTGACGGGGGGGATTATATCGCATCCGATGCCCAGCTCGGCGCATTTGCGCGCGAGACATTCCGCGTCGCCCGCGCCGGAGCGCCCGAAGCGGAAATTGTGCCCCGCGACGAGGCGGCGCGCGCCGAACTCGGACGCGAGGCGCTCTATGTATTCATCCCACGGCATACGCGCCAATTCCCGGTCAAAGTGCAGAAATATGACGTCGTCTATGCCGAAAATGCGCTGTATCAGCCCCGCGCGATCCTCCGCGGAATTTATGAGTTTCGTTTTCCTGCCGGTGACAAGGCTTCGCGGATGGGCGTCGAACGTGACAACGGACGGTATAAGCCCTTCCTCCGCCCCGGCGGCGCGCGCGCGCCGGAGCAGCGCGGCGTGGCCTATATGTACGCCGTCGAAAAAGCCGAGGGCGATGACGCGCCTTTTATCCGTCATTCGACGGGTCTCATCTTCGCTTCTATCTCCCCGCTTCCGGCGAGCGACAGCGCTTCCTCCATCGTCAAGGCGTCCTCTATCCTGAACTCCCCGACGCGCGTGCGTCTCAGGGAGGACATCGCCCCGCCGGTGCCGAGCGCCGAGCCTATATCGGCACACAGCGCGCGTATATACGTGCCCTTTGACACGCAAAAGCGGAGCGTCCAGTCCGCGCCGGGCGGGGCATCCTCCGGTTCGAGTATTTCTGCGGCGAAAACGGTGATATTGCGGGGCGGACGCTCCGCTTCCCCTCCGCGCCGCGCGATTTTATACAACCTCTCCCCGTTCACCTTGATGGCGGAATACATCGGCGGCGTTTGTATTATATCCCCCCGGAAGCTCCCGAGCGCGGCTTCAAGCCGCGCTCGCGGCACCGCCGTCGGGGTGTCATAGAGTATCCTTCCGGCAATGTCGAGCGTATCCGTCGCCACGCCGAGGCGCAGTCCCGCTATATATTCCTTGTCGGCGCTTTCATACCGCGATATATGGCGCGTCGCCTCCCGCGAGACGAACACGGGCAGGACGCCCGTAGCTATGGGGTCGAGCGTGCCGGCGTGCCCGATTTTCTGTACTCCGAGAACGCCGCGCAGTTTCGCTATCACGTCAAAGGACGTCCAGCCCTCCGGCTTGTCTATCACAAGTATCCCGGTCATCGCTCAAAAAGCTCCTTCAAAACGGCGGCGATTTTCGGTTTCAGGCTCTCCGGCGCTTCGTCCGACGTAAACCCCGCCGCCGCCGCGTGTCCGCCGCCGCCGAAGCGCGCGCAGATTTCATTCGAGCTTAAGCCGGGGGAGGACCTGACGGAAACCTTGCAGCCGCCGCCTTTCATCTCCCGTATCGTCACGCCCGCGAGCACTCCCTCTATTGAGACGGGAAGCGCGGCGATGTTCTCTATGTCGTCCTCATCCGCGCCGGAGCGCTTCATCATTTCGTTCGTTATGACGGCGACGGCCGCCTTACCGCCGAACAGGAATTCCAGCCCCGAATATATGAAGCCCTCTATGGCGACGCGCGAGCGGGAGCGCGAGCGGAAAAAACGCTTGTTTATCCCCGCCGTGTCGGCGCCGAGCTCCGCGAGGCGGGAGGCCGCGAGAAACGCGCCCGCGTTCGTGTTGTCGTATGAAAAACAGCCCGTATCCGTGGATACGGCGATATAAAGCGCCTCCGCCATATCGCGGCTGACTTCGCCGAGACGCGATATTACGTCAAAAACCAGCTCGCCGCAGGACGCGCGCGAGGGGTCGCAGAGCGTTTCTTCGGCGTAAAGCGTATTCGAGGGATGGTGGTCGATGGAGAGATCGACTCTCTCAATGCCCGACGCCGCGCCGGGGAACATTTCCCGCGACGCCGTATCGACGGCGATTATATGGCCGGGTTCAAAGCTGTCCGGCGCGTGAAACGGCTCGATAAGCGGCAGATAGCGCGCCGTCGTCTCCCCGTTCCGCAGGGCGTGCGCCATTTTCCCGGCGGCGCGGAGCGCGCCCGCGAGCGCCGCCGCAGAGCCTATCGTATCCCCGTCCGGGCGGCGGTGCGTAATTATGAGAAAATTGTCGCGCGCGCGAAGCCATTCGGCGCATTCATTCACTGTCATCGCTGTTTTCCACGTTCCCTCCGTCTTCCGCGCCGATGTTCAGCCCGGAGATTATCGAGTTTATCCGCGCCCCGCGCTCTATGGAGCGGTCGAGATGAAATATCAGTTCCGGTGTCGCCCGCAGGGAAAGCGCCGCGCCGAGCCCGCGCCGCAGATACCCGGACGCCGATTTGAGCCCGCGCAGAAAACTCCTCTCGTCGCGCAGTCCCATGACGGACAGGTATACGCTGCAGTATTTCAGGTCGCCGGAGGCCTCCGCCGCCGTGACGGAGATCATGCCCTGGTTTACCCTCGGGTCTTTTATATCGCGCAGAAGGGACGACACCGCGCGCTCGATATCCGAATTTATTCTTTGCAGTCTGTTCGACGGCATTTTACCACCCCTCGGCAGGCTTCCCCCGCGCGCCTATTCCTTTATCTGCTCCATAACGAAAGCTTCCAGAATGTCGCCCTCTATAATGTCGTTGTACTTTTCGACCGTTATGCCGCACTCGTAGTTCGACGCGACCTCGCGCACGTCGTCCTTGAATCGGCGGAGAGAGCCCATCTTTCCCGTGTGTATGACCTCGCCGTCGCGTATGACGCGGAGCGTACAGCCGCGCTGGATTTTGCCGTCCCGGACGTATGAGCCCGCGACGACGCCGATGTTCGACACGGTGATAATCTGGCGCACCTCGGCATGGCCGAGCACCGCCTCGCGGTATTTCGGCGCTTTCATTCCGCGCACGGCGGCCTCTATCTCGCGTATGCAGTCATAGATTATGCTGTGCCGGCGTATATCGACGCCGCTTCTCGCGGCGGATTCCCCGGCCGCGTTGTCGGGGCGCACGTTGAAGGCTATAATAATCGCTTCGCTCGTCGCGGCGAGCATCACGTCGGATTCGCTCACGGATCCGACGGCGGAGTGAATGATCCTCACGCGCACCTCGTCTCCGGAGAGCTTTTCGAGCGCGGATTTTATCGCCTCGGCGGAGCCTTGGACGTCGGCCTTGATGATGATGTTCAAATCCTTGACTTCGCCCTGCTGGAGCTTCTCGAAGAAATCGTCGAGCGAGACCTTGACGTCCACCACCACAGCGCTCTTGCGCTCACTCCGCCGCTGTTCCGCGAGATCGCGCGCCATGCGCTCGTCCGAGACCGCGTTGAACGGCTCGCCGGCCTCCGGGACCTCCGACATCCCGGTGATTTCCACCGGCACGGACGGCCCCGCCTCCGTAACGCGCTCCCCGCGGTCGCTCGTCATAACGCGCACGCGCCCGACAGCCGTGCCGGCTATTATGAGGTCGCCCGTCTTCAGTGTGCCGTTCTGCACGAGCGCCGTCATAATAGGGCCGCGCCCGCGGTCGAGGCGCGCCTCTATGACAGCCCCCCGCGCGAGGCGGTTAGGGTTGGCGCGCAGCTCGCCCATTTCCGCCGTGAGAACTATCATTTGCAGGAGGCTCTCGATCCCATCCCCCGTTTTCGCGGAAACCGGGCAGATGATGGTGTCGCCGCCCCATTCCTCAGAGATGAGCTCATGTTCCGTGAGTTGCTGCTTTATCTTATCGATGTTCGCGCCCGGCGCGTCTATTTTGTTTATCGCGACGATTATCGGTATCCCCGCCGCCTTGGCGTGGCTCACGGATTCCACGGTCTGCGGCATTATGCCGTCGTCGGCGGCGATTACGAGAACCGCGATGTCCGTAATCATCGCGCCGCGCGCGCGCATGGCAGTGAACGCCTCGTGTCCGGGCGTGTCGAGGAACGTTATCGGGCTGCCGTTGACGGAGACCATATAAGCCCCGATGTGCTGCGTTATTCCCCCCGCTTCCCCGGAGGCGACATCGGCGCTGCGTATCCTGTCGAGAAGCGATGTCTTGCCGTGATCCACGTGACCCATGACAACAACGACGGGCGCGCGCGGCCGAAGCTCGTCGTCCGAGTCCTCGCTCACGTCTATGAGCCTGTCCTCTATCGTCACCACCACTTCGCGCTCCACCTTGCAGCCGAGCTCAATGGCGACGAGCGCCGCCGTTTCATAGTCGATTATCTCTGAGACCGACGCCATGACGCCGAGCTTCATCAAATTCCGCACGACGTCGGCGCCGCTCTTTTTCATGCGGGAGGCGAGCTCGCCGACGGAAATCTCGTCGGGGATCGACACTTTCAGCGGCGTTTTTTTCGCTATTTCAAAATGGAGGCGCTGCATCCTGTCGCGCTCCTCCGCGCGCTGCTTGGAAGAGGGCGACGCCGGCGTCCGCGTTTGGTTTTTCTTGCCCCACTTCTCCTTGCCGCGCTTCATATTCTCTGCGCGCGTGGGTACGAGCTTATCGAGCCTGTCGTCGTACTTCGCTATGTTCATCGTCGCCCCTGAGGTGTCTATGACGCGCTTTTCCGGCGCCTTCTGCGGAACAAAACGGCGCTGGGGCTTATCCTCGTCGCGTCGCGGCGCGGGATTGTCCGTTTTGGCGGGCGCGCCGGCGGATTCACCCGAGACCCGGTCCGTGTGTACGACGGCGTAAATTTCCTCTATGCTTTCAATCTGGTTGTTCACGGTCAAATACTGAAAGATGATGTTAAGCTCCCGCTCCGTCAAAGCCTGCATAGAGTTCTTCGACGTCGCGGAGTATTTTTTCAGTATCTCCGTGATTGTTTTGGTCGGGACGTTGAAGTCCTTCGCAAGCTCGTGCACCTTGTATTTCATTATTGTACTCATTTGTTTAACCTCCCTGCTGTCGTCGTCCCGCTCCCGGCGCGCTTAGGGCAGCCGGTTCCGCCGCACTTTCCCCCCGCGCACTTACCGCCTCCGCGCTTTCGCGCCAGCGCCGCCCGCCTTCGCGCCAGCGTTCGCGCCGCCCCTTCCCGAAGCCCCTCCGCGAGCTCCGAGTAGGCGCCGGGATCCCTTTCCGAAAGCCGCGAGGCTATGCCGAACGCCAGACCCGCGTCCGTGACGGCGAGCACCCCCGGCAGACCCCGCCCGATTGCGGCGGCGAGCTCCGTTTTTGAGACGTCAAGCTCTGCGTAAGCCGCGCCGCGCCGCGCCGCCAAAGCGCGCGCGCGGCGCTTTGAGGCGTCGGACGCATCCGCTGCCGATAGTATCAGCCGCGCCCTTCCGCGCCGGGCGGCGGCATCGACGGACTCCCCGCCGATCTCCAGCAGTCCCGCCTTTTTCGCTATCCCTATCAAGTTGAGAGCCTTATTCATCTGACGCCTCCATCAGTCGTTTCAGCTCGGCCATAATATCCTCCGGCACGGCGGCCCCGAGCGCGCGCGCCGGGGCCCTTGATTTCGCCGCGCGTTTCAGGCACTCCGCGTTTTTGCACACGTACGCCCCCCGCCCGTTCGCGCGCCCCTTCAAATCGAGGGATATTTCTCCCTCCGGCGAGCGCACGACGCGCAGAAGCTCTTTCTTCGGCTTCATCTCCCGGCATCCGAGGCACTGCCTCATCGGAATTTTTTTGGGCGGTCTTTGTCCGTTTTTTTCAGGCGTCCGCGGCAATTTTACAACCGCTCCTTTCCTTTGAGAGGTTTACATGTACTGCGACTGCGGCTTGATGTCTATCTTGTATCCCGTCAGCCGCGCGGCGAGGCGCACATTCTGTCCCTCTTTGCCGATGGCGAGCGAGAGCTGGGAATCGGGCACGATCACGCGACAGGACTTTCCGTCCGAAAGAAGCGTGACTTTCACGACGTCGCTCGGCGCAAGCGCCGACGAGATGTATTCCTCCACGATGTCGCTGTATTTCACGATGTCGATCTTCTCCCCGCCGAGTTCCTCCACAACGGCGTTGACGCGCGCCCCGCGCGGTCCGACGCAGGCGCCTATCGGCTCGACGACGGGATCGCTCGACCGCACGGCAAGCTTTGTACGGGAACCCGCCTCCCGCGCTACGCTTTTTATTTCCACGATGCCCCCGGCTATTTCCGGAACCTCCAGCTCAAAAAGCCGCTTGACGAGCCCCGGGTGCGTGCGCGAAATCGTCACCTGCGGTCCGCGCGTCGCGCGGCGCACCTCCACGATGTATACCTTCAGGCGCTCGCCCTCTCCCACGCGCTCGCCCGGTATGCACTCGGTGTACGGCATAACGGCCTCCGTGTACTCGGTGTTCGAGGCTATCTGCATCGAGACCGCGCCGGTTTTCGCCTCCACGTGCGTGACTATGCCCGTCAGTATCTCGTGTTCCTTTGACGTGAACTCGTCGTAGACCATATTGCGCTCCGCCTCGCGTATGCCTTGGACAATCACCTGCTTGGCGGCCTGTGCGGCGATGCGCCCGAACTTGCGCGCGTCGATTTCCTCGCGCACGATGTCTCCGATTTTATAGCGCTTGTTTATTTCGCGCGCTTCCTCAAGCGTAATCTCCAGATCCGGGTTTTCCGGCTCCGCTACGACACGGCGCTCGACATACATCTCAATCGTGCGCTTTTTCGGGTTGAGCTCGACGTGAGCGGACTCCACCGCTCCCGGAAAATCTTTTCTCAGCGCGGCGAGCAGCGCCTGTTCGATCCTTTCGACCATATACGTCTGCGATATGCCCTTCTCGCGTTCAATATCCTCGATCGCCATGAAAAACTCCGCGTTCATCGTTCGTCTCCATTCCCTTTCATTGTTTTCCGTTCCTTTCATCCTGTCTCTTGATGAATTACGGGGACAGCCGCAGTCTCACGTTGGCGACCTCGCTCTTGGCGAACTCCGCCGTCTCCCCGTCGATATCTATCGTGACGTTCCCGCCTTCGTACGCCGCGAGCTTTCCGATATGCTCGCGCTTCCCGTTTTTGGACGCGTACAGCTTCACCTCGACGAGGCTTCCGAGAAAGCGCTCGAAATCCGAGGGGCGTCGCAGCGCGCGCTCCGCGCCGGCGGAACTGACCTCAAACGTATACCCCTCGCCGGGGAACATATGCTCCCTCTCGTCAAGCAGAGACTCAAGCGCGCGCGAAACGGCCTCGCAGTCGTCGATCCCGATCCCCGGGGAGTCGATATACACGCGCAGATAATAGCTTCCCGCCTCTTTGACGAATTCCGTGTCCCACAGCTCAAAACCAAGCTCTTCTATAACCGGCAGGGCCAGCTCCGCGACGGTATCGGCGATTTTTTTGCTCATTTCAACCCTCCTCGCCCGTTTCCGCGCCGGAATTTTGACGAGCCCCGGTAAATCAAAAAAATGAGTGGGGACACACCCACTCAACCTCCTGAAACTTTCACCTCTCCTACCCGCCGCGTGCGATTATAGCACATACCGCGCGAGTCCGCAAGAGCTTTTTATAAATTTTACGATATTTTTATCGGCGGGACGGCAGGACGCCTTAAAAGGCGTATCCGCGCGACCGGCTATTCGGCGGAGCGCTTGCGGCCGAAATAATCCTCGGCGTCGTCAATTGAGAACCGGCGCAATATAAGCCGATCGGTTTTGAGTGTGATTTCCTTCACCCCCGGATGAAGTTCGTGCCGACGCGGGGCTCAAGCTCCGGCAGGGTTATCCCCGCGGCTTTTCCCGCCTCTACGCATTTCAAAAGCCACGCC
>JAITJC010000009.1 GCA_031279125.1 Oscillospiraceae bacterium | reverse complement strand
GTCGCGCGCTGGTTCCGCGAGATGAAAAGCGAGCTCAAAAAGGTCGTATGGCCGACGCCCAAGCAGATTGTGAACAACACGCTCGTTTCCCTCGCCGTCATGGCGGTATCCGCGGTCGTCGTCTGGGGCGTAGATCAGGTCGGGGCGCAGATATTCAGGATGCTGATCACTCTCGGGGGCTGATATGGGCGAGGGAGAAGCTATGTGGTACGTGGTACACACGTACTCGGGATATGAAAAAAACGCGGCGGATACAATCCGCAAGGTGGCCGAAAACCGCGGGATGACGGATCTCATAATCGACATCAATATTCCGGTGGAAACGGTTACGGAGCTTGTCGAGGGGCAGCGCAAAACGACGGAGCGCAGGATTTATCCGGGATATCTCCTCGTAAAAATGGTGATGACGGACGACAGCTGGCACCTTGTGCGCAATGTGCGCGGCGTGACGGGATTTGTCGGCTCGGCGAACAAAGCCATACCGCTCACGGATGAGGAAATACGCGCGATGAACCTCGAAAAACAGCAGGACGAGCCCGAAAAGCGGGAGGTCGTCATAGGCTATAAGATAGGCTCCACAGTGAGGGTTATCAGCGGCCCGCTCATACGATTTATAGGCACGGTCGAGGATATTGACGTGGAACGCTCACGGGCGCGCGTCATAGTTTCCATGTTCGGCAGGGAGACGCCTGTCGATCTCGATTTCGATCAGATAGAGGCGGAATAATCCGCGCGGAATGCGTTCCCAGTGGGAGAGGCCTCGCCGGCTTAAGCCGACGCCGGGTCTCGCCGACACCACATTTATATTAGGAGGAAAATACAATGGCAGCAAAGGTTACAGGGCAGGTAAAGCTGCAAATCCCGGCGGGGAAGGCCGCTCCGGGACCGCCGGTCGGTCCGGCGCTCAGCCAGGCGGGGGTAAACATCCAGCAGTTCATAAAGGAGTTCAATGAGCGCACGGCCAAGGACGCGGGCATGACAATACCCGTCGTAATCACCGCCTATGCTGACAGGACGTTTACGTTTGTCACAAAGGTTCCGCCGGTCCCCGATCTTTTGAAGCGGGCGACGGGCGTGGAAAAGGGCTCCGGGATACCGCAGCGCGATAAGGTTGCGAGCATATCACGGGACGAGGTTCGCAAAATCGCGGAGCAGAAGTTCCCCGACCTCAACGCCGGAAGCGTGGAGGCGGCTATGAGCATGATAGCGGGCACGGCGCGCAGTATGGGAATTACGGTGGAGGGCTGATTGGTATGTTCAGAGGAAAAAAGTACAAAGAGAGCGAGAAGCTTGTCGATAAGACGACGCTCTATGACGCGGCGGACGCGTTCGGCGTGGTGATCAGCGCCGCGAAGGCGAAGTTTGACGAAACCGTGGAACTGCATATAAAGCTCGGCGTGGACTCGCGCCACGCGGATCAGCAGGTGCGCGGGGCCATAGTCCTGCCGCACGGCACGGGCAAATCCCGCCGTGTGCTCGTGTTCTGCAAGGAGGAGCGCGTTCAGGAAGCGCTCGACGCCGGTGCGGATTACGCGGGCGGGCAGGAGCTTGTGGACAGGATCCAGAAAGAGAACTTTTTCGATTATGATGTCGTCGTCGCGACGCCCGATATGATGGGTATCGTGGGCAGACTCGGAAAAGTACTCGGCCCGAAAGGCCTTATGCCGACGCCGAAGGCGGGTACCGTCACGGCGAACATTGGGCAGGCGATTGCTGAAATCAAGGCCGGTAAGATAGAATACCGCCTTGATAAGACAAACATAATCCACTGCCCGATAGGGAAGGTGTCCTTCGGTGCCGAAAAGCTCACGGACAACTACACAGCGCTTGTCCAGGCCGTTATAAAGGCGAAGCCGGCGGCGGCGAAAGGGCAGTATATAAGAAGCTGCGTCACGACGAGCACGATGGGTCCGGGAGTGAAAATCAACGCGCTGAAACAGGTATAGCCTCACGCGGGTTTAAGAAACATCGGCGGTTGAAAGCTTTCGCTTTCAACCGCCGATGTTTTACGGTTTTTATCTGTCAAAGCCCGGGTTCACGGCGTAGATGTTGCGTTTGTCCTGCCGCTCCGTGACGAGTCGCAGCGCCTCGCCGAAGCGCTGGAAATGCACGATTTCACGCTCGCGGAGGAAGCGGATCACGTTGTTCACGTCCGGGTCGTCGGAGAGGCGCAGGATGTTGTCGTACGTCTTGCGCGCTTTCTGCTCGGCGGCCATATCCTCCGTGAGGTCGGCGATCGTGTCTCCGGAGGACTGCATACCGCCGGCGCTCCACGGCACGCCGCCTGCCGACTGCGGATAAATCCCCGCCGTGTGATCGACGAAATAGCTGTCTATCCCCGCCTTTTTTACGTCTTCGACGCTCATATTGCGCGTGAGCTGATAGACGAGCGTGCCTATCATTTCGAGGTGCCCGAGTTCCTCCGTCCCTATATCCGTCAGCAGGCCTTTCAGCTCGTCGTACGGCATCGTATACCGCTGGCTGAGATAGCGCAGCGACGCGCCGAGCTCGCCGTCGGGGCCGCCGTACTGCGTCAGGATCGTCATGGCCAGGCGGGGGTTCGTGTTCGCGACTTTCACGGGGTACTGGAGCTTTTTTTCATATACGAACATTTGCGTCAGGCTCCTTTCCCGTCGTTTCCCACGGCCAAGGCGAGCGCGTCCAGCTGAAAGCCGTCCCGCCGGGCATATCGTCCGCCGAGACAGGCCCGTACAGCCGCGCGTAGCGCTCGTGGGCTTCTTTTTTGAGCGCGAGCATATTCCGCAGCAGTTCAAACGCCTCGCGGTCCTGCGTGTGCGTGTCGAGATACAGCGTCAGCTCGTGCGTGACGAACGATATCGCCATAAGCTCCCCGAGGTGCGTGCCAGCGTAGGGCGAGTCTTTGTTCACGACGTTCATAAACGGCAGATCCAGACCGGGGAACAGCGTCCCGCGCGTGAGCGCGTCGGCCGCCTCATAGACGGGGCGGGCGCTTCTCTGCTCCGGCACGTACCCCGCGGCGAGCGGCGCGCTCCCCGGCAGGTCACCCGTTTTCCAGCCCGGCTCCGCGCCGGGCGTTTTATCGCCCGCGCCCGCTCTGCCGAAGAACGACGGGTCTTTCCTGATTAGTTTTTCATCCAATTTATAATTCCTCCCGCAAGTACTCGCGGCTTTCCGCCGCGATGTATTATATAGCCGTTTAGCTTAAAACGTGCGGGAGGAAATGCGGCGGAGGTTTTTCCGGTCAGCGTTTTTTCGGGATGATGAGCATGTCGCCGCTCCGGAGCGCGTCGTCGCGCTCTATGCTGTTGGCGGAGATTATAAGCTCGCGCGCGGAGCGGTGGCGTTTGGCAAGGCTCCAAAGGGTGTCGTCGGCGGAGACGCGGGCGATCACGAGGGATGGCAACCCCGCGAGGTCAACGGGGGAGGCTTCATCGACGGTCAGCGCGGATATGGCGTCGAATTCGCGCGGCTCCGTTTCGTCCGCGAACATTTCGACGGGAATCCGCAGTTCTATGGTTCCGTCGGCGGCGACGCCGTAAATATCGCGCGAGCATTCGGCGCGGGGTGAGCACCGGCTGTTTCCGTTCGCGTCCGGCAGGGATGCCGAAACCTCAAAACTCCCCTCCGCGCGGCGCGCCGAGCCGTCGGACGCGATATACAGCGCCTCCGCCTCAACGGGGCAGGAAAGCGTGAGCGCGCCGTTTTCGCGCGCGGCGGAAACGGGGCCGGGGCGGGCCGCGACGCTGACGACGCGCGCGGCGTCCGGGGCGTCGAGGGAACCGCGCAGCACGGAGCTCGCCGGACGCGCGCCAAGACTGTTTTCAAATGAAAGCGGCGTGACGGTTGTTTCGAGCGCGTATTTGGGGCAGTACGCGTCCCGGATGAAGCAGGCCTTTATTTTTGAGCGCGCGACGCACTGCGCCGCGATTTGCAGTTCCGCCGACACGCGCCGCCCGTCCGTGCCCTGCTCGCCGCACGCTTCAACGCGCGACGAGGTGAGCTGCGGTATTATTTCGAAAGCACTGCCGGCGTCGGCGTTCTCCAGTTCAAGTATCTGCGAGAACTCCGTTTCAAACGCGCTTTGCAGGATATCCGAGCCGTCGGGCGGCGCGTACAGCAGCGACACGCGCGCCATACCCTTGAAAATCAGCTTGCTCCCGACGACGCGCGTATCCTCCGAGGAGAGCGATACGCTTGATTTCAGAAGTTCCCCCACGGGGGGCAGCGCCGCCGGGATTTGATACTCGTCGCTTACCGTGAACGTCTTTTCGAGCACGTCCGTGGGCAGACACAACTCCGTCTCGCCGCGCAGAATCTCGATCGCGCCGCCGCAATCCGGGGCTATGCCCGAGGGTATTTCAAGCGATGTATCGATATAACAGCTTATTTCCGCGAAAACGGCGGCGCGCACCGCGAACTTGCGCGGATTGACGGCGGCGGCGGAGACGGAGCGCGGTACCACGCGCGCCGTGACGCGGCAGGCGGGCGTTATGCGTTTGCTTTCCGCCGATATCGTGAACGGCAGTTCCGCGTTCACGCGGCGCGGCGCGCCGCCCCCCTCCGGCGCGTATATGACGGAGGCGAGGATAGAGCCCGAAACCGAGACGCGCCCCTCCGAGGTGTCCTTTGAGCGCACCGCGATTTCCGCGTCCGTTCCGACGATGCGCAGTATGTCGGGCAGCGCGTCGGGAACTATCGCCTCCGCCGTTTCTTCCGCCCCGCGCGTCTCGCGGAGCACATTTTCGGCATAGCGCAGCGTTCCGCGTACCATTGATATTTCCATAAAACGTCCACTCCAATTTGTAAAGATTGTGTCCCTGCGATTGTATGCGGACGGGCGGCGCGTTATGAGCATTTTCCCGCGCGGGGCGGCTATGGCATTCCAAAATTACGCGCTGTACCCTACGATGACGGTGCGCGGGAACATTGAGTTATGGACGCCGTCGAGTGTTGCCGAGCCGTAAAAAACTTTACGCCCCGCGCGCGGAAAACGACACCTTCCGCGCGCGGGGCGTATTATTTTATAATCACGGCCGTCGTGAAATGACTGCGGAAGGGCGAGGGCGTAACGCGCCCTTCCCGCGGGAGGGCGGCGGAATGAAACGGGACGAAAGGCAGGGACATTATGAGAATCGAGGAGTGTTTCGGCGTCGGCAAGCTGACGCTCAGCCTGCACGGGGAGCTGGACCACCACGCGGCGGGGCATGTCTCGCGGGAGATAGAGCGCGCCGCGGACGAGCATCTGCCCGTCTCGTGCGTGCTGGATCTCAGCGGGGTGAGCTTTATGGATTCGTCCGGGATAGCCGTCATAATAAAAGCGCGCCGCCGCGCGGACGAGCTCGGCGCGTCCCTGCGCGTTGTCGGAGTGGGGCGGCAGCCCGGGAGGGTTCTTGCCGCCGCCGGTATCGGGCGGATTATCGACATAGAAGCATCGCGGGAATAAGTAAGGAGGCAGCATACATATGAAAGAGACGAACTGCGTGAAGCTGGAGTTTTTAAGCCGGTCGGTGAACGAGGGCTTCGCGCGCGCGGCGGCGGCGGTGTTCGCGTCCCAGCTCGACCCGACGCTCGACGAGCTGAACGACGTCAAAACAGCCGTCAGCGAGGCCGTGACGAACTGCATCGTCCACGCGTACCCCGACTCGATAGGCAAAATATCGCTCAGGGCGCGCAGCTTCCCCGACAATTCCGTGGAAATAACGGTGCGGGACTGGGGGTGCGGGATCCCTGACATTGAAAAGGCGCGCGAGCCGATGTTCACGACGGGCGGCGACGAGCGCAGCGGTATGGGCTTCACGATTATGGAGAGCTTTATGGACCGCGTGAAGGTGCGTTCCGCGCCGGGCAAGGGCACGGCGATCACGATGAGGCGGAGGATTTCCGTGAGGGCGCTCGGAAAATGACGGATCGAGCCGCCGTCCGGAGCATAGAGGCCGCGAAGAACGGGGACCGCGACGCCGCGGGGCGGGCGGTTGAGGAAAACTCCGGGCTGATTTGGAGCGTCGCCCGGCGATTTTTCGGGCGAGGCGTGGATCCCGACGACCTCTTTCAGCTAGGGTGCGTCGGCTTCTTGAAGGCTATGAGCGGGTATGACCCGGAGTACGGCACGCAGTTTTCCACGTATGCCGTGCCGAAGATAGCAGGGGAGATACGCCGCTTTCTCCGCGACGACGGGAGCGTCAAGGTCAGCCGGGGCATAAAAGAGCGGGCGGTGAAAATACGCGCCGCGAAGCGGGATTTGGAACAGCGGTTCGGGCGCGAGCCGACGCTCGGAGAGCTTTCGGAGGAACTGGGCATCGACGCCGCCGACATAGCCGTCGCGGAAACGGCGGCGGCAGCCCCGGAATCGCTTCAGCGCGAGACGGGGGAAGAGGGCTTCACGCTGGAATCCGCCCTCGCGTCCGACGGCGGAGAGGACGCGCTCGTGGAGCGAGTAGCCCTCCGGGAAGCGCTTGAAAAACTGCCGGACATGGAGCGGAGCGTCATCGGCCTGCGCTATTTCCGGGGGCTGACGCAGGACGCCGCCTCGCGAATTCTGCGCGTGTCGCAGGTTCAGGTATCGCGTGTAGAGCGCCGCGCGATCGACAGGCTCCGCGAGATGCTGGAATAATGAGAAGCGCAACGTTAACCCGCCGCCGCCGCCGTTTCCTTTTCGATCTCGATCTCGCCGCCGCGCGCTGTCACGCGCGCCCTGTCGCCGCTTTTCAGGCGTCCTTCAAGCAACCGCTCCGCCGCGAGGTCCTCGACAGCCGACTGTATCGCCCTCCGCAGGGGGCGCGCCCCGTACACGGGGTCAAACCCGCGCTCGGAGAGCAGTTCCACGGCCTCATCGTCAAAGCTGATATCGACGCCAGCGTCGGCTATGCGCCGCCGCGCCGTTTCGAGCATGCCGAGGCTTATTTTGCGTATGTCCTCCCGCGTGAGCTTGCTGAATATGATCGTCTCGTCGATCCTGTTGAGGAATTCGGGACGGAACGTCTTTTTCAGCTCGTCCATAACTGTCTCCCGCATACGCTCGCTCTCGCCGGAACTGCCGTCAGAGGCGGAGAAGCCGAGCTTCTGCCGTTTTTCCGTGATGCTCCGCGCCCCGACATTGGAGGTCATGACGATGACCGTGTTTTTGAAATCCACACGCCGCCCCTGAGAGTCCGTAAGGATCCCGTCTTCCATTATTTGAAGGAGCATGTTGAACACGTCGGGGTGCGCCTTTTCGATCTCGTCGAACAGCACGACGGAATACGGCTTCCGCCTCACCTTCTCCGTGAGCTGCCCGCCCTCCTCATAGCCGACGTAGCCCGGCGGGGAGCCTATGAACTTGGATACGGTGTGCTTTTCCATATACTCCGACATGTCCATGCGGAGCATCGCGTTCTCGTCCCCGAACATCGCCTCCGCCAAGGCGCGGCACAGCTCCGTTTTGCCGACGCCCGTCGGCCCGAGGAACAGGAAGCTCCCTATCGGGCGCTTCGGGTCCTTCAGCCCCACGCGCCCTCGGCGTATCGCCTTGGATACGGCGGTGACCGCCTCGTCTTGCCCTATCAAGCGGCGGTGCAGGGTTTCTTCGAGTTTCAGCAGGCGCGCGCTCTCGTCCTCCGTCAGACTCGTGACGGGGATGCCCGTCCAGCCGGACACGACGGCAGCTATGTCCTCCTCGCCGACGCTGTCGCGCTTGCCGCTCCCGGACGCCTCCCATTTGCCGCGCGCGGCCTCGAATTCCGCCGACAGCGCCTTCTTTTTGTCACGGAGCGGTACAGCCAGCTCAAAATTCTGGCTCTGCACTGCCGCGTCCATCTCGCCGCTGAGCTGTTCCAGCTTTTCCTCAAGCCCCCGGAGGGCGGGCGGCAGCTTCAAATTGCCCATCCGCACGCGTGAGCACGCCTCGTCCAAGAGGTCGATGGCCTTGTCGGGCAGAAAGCGGTCGTTGATGTAGCGGCTCGACATCGCGACGGCGGACTCTATGGCCTCGTCCGAGATTTTAAGGCGGTGGTGCGCCTCGTACTTGTCGCGGAGTCCTTTCAGTATCAGCACGGATTCCTCCCGCGTAGGCTCGGAGACGGGAACGGGCTGGAAGCGCCTTTCGAGCGCGGCGTCCTTTTCCACGTATTTGCGGTATTCGTTCAGCGTCGTCGCGCCTATGACCTGCATTTCCCCGCGCCCGAGCGCCGGTTTTATAATGTTCGCCGCGTCGGTGGAGCCCTCCGCCGCCCCCGCGCCGATTATCGTGTGAAGCTCGTCGATGAACAGTATGATGTTCCCCGCCTTCTTCACCTCGTCGATTGCGGATTTGATTCGCTCCTCGAATTCGCCGCGGTATTTCGTGCCGGCGATCATTCCGGCAATGTCGAGCGTCACGATGCGCTTGTCCGTCAGCGTCTCCGGGACGTCGCCGGATATAATTTTCTGCGCCAGGCCCTCCGCCACCGCGGTTTTGCCGACGCCCGGCTCGCCTATCAGCACGGGATTGTTTTTTGTCCTCCGCGAGAGAATCTGGATTACGCGCGAAATTTCCTCTTCCCGCCCGATGACGGGGTCGAGCCTGCCGGACTCCGCCAGATCGGTCAAATCCCGCGAGAACTTGTCGAGTATCCTCGTGTCGCCGCTTCTCATTCGCCCGGCGGCGACGCGCTGACCGCCGCCGTCGCGGAATATGTTTATGATGTCGCTGTAGAGCTTGTTGAGGTCGGCGCCCGACGAGAGCATCATCTTGGACGCCGTGCTCTCGTACTCGCGCAGTATGCCCATCAGAAGATGCTCTGTGCCGATGTATGAGTGACCGAGTCTGTTCGACTCCATAAGGGCGATTTCCGTGATGCGCTTCGCCCTCGGCGTCAGACCCTGCGGAGGCACATCGCCGCGCGCGCCGCGCCCCACGAGCTTTTCGATCATCGCGCGTATCAGATCGGCGTCGAAGCCGTTCCCGCGCAGAACCTTGGCGCCGACATCCGCGCCCTCGCGCGCTATGCCGAGCAGCAGATGTTCGCTGCCTACGTAACTGTGCCCGAGTTCCGCGGCGCCGGTCTGAGCCAGTTCAAAGGCGCGCCGCGCGCCCTGCGTAAATCTGTCGTCGTATCTCATAGACATTTAATCCTCCAATTTCTTTATTTCTTCCCGGAGCTCCACCGCGCGCTCGAAATTCTCCTCCGCCGCCGCAGAGCGCATTTTCTCGCGCAGCTCGTTTATATACCGCAGGCGGGACAGTTCCGCGTCAGCCGCGCCGCGAGGCGCCTCGGCGGGCATCGTCTCTACGGCGGCGGCGGGTTTCGCGTCCGGGATCGCCCCGAAGCCGTTTGCGCGGGGGCTTGCGGGGAAGAAGGGGCTGAAGAGCCTGCCCATAAAGCCCGCCCGCTCGTCGAAGAAGCCGTCAAGCAGATTTTGCGGCATAAAGCTGCGGGCACCGGGATAGCCGAGTTTTTCCGCGCACTCCTGGCACAGATATGTCTCCGTGATATGTCCGTTGATGTTCGTTCTTTGAAAGAAGACAGCTTCGTTCTTTCCGCAATTTTGGCATTTCATAATTAAAATCTCCTTAAATATTTTGATTTTCAGTCTCTGACGGTCGTTACAAGCATCTGCTTTAAGATTCCGGCGCGGAGCCCGCCGCGCAATTCCCTCGGGGCGGATCTGAGCGCGGTCTCGCTCAAGGCGGACAGCATGACGCGCGCCACGCCGTCGGATATGACGCCGCTGTGCGCGAGGTTGGATACGAGAGCCGACGCCGTCCGCAAATCGAGCGTATCGCCCACGGCGTTCACCGTATGCATCGCCAGCCGTTCCGGGTCGGGCGTCACGCGCGTGATGCGGATATATCCGTTGCCTCCTCGCCGCGATTCCACAATATACCCGCGCTCCGGGGAAAAACGTGTCGAAATGACGTAGTTTATCTGGCTCGGCACACAGTTGAACCTGCCGGCAAGCTCCGCCCGCTGGATTTCGGCGCTCCCGTCGGACTCCGAGAGCAACCCTCCGATAAACCCGGCGATAAGGTCAGACATTCCCATAAGCACCACTCCTTTCGTATTTGACTTTGACTTTCTTTGACCTTGCGAAGCTATTATACAATGCCCGGGACGTTGACGCAACCCTCAAATTTGACCTTATCTGACCAATATGCGCCGTTATTCCTGCGGCAGAGCCTGTTTTCGGGATATTACATATAATATCTTCGATTATCTCGCGTTTTCACGGAATCGTTGTCATTTTTGGAGCAAACGGCCTCGCGGCATTGAATCGTTTTCCGCAATAAAAATCGAAAAAAATTATCCGGCGCGCTTGCGTTTGAAAAAACGGTATGTTATAATCCTTATATAAATTATCCGAAAGGGAGTAATCACAATGAACAAAGCCACAGAACTGCTTAAAGCTGCGGGGACGTTTTACGTCGCGACAGTCGAGGGCGACCAGCCGCGCGTCCGTCCGTTCGGCGCCGTCGCGGAGGTTGACGGCAAAACGTACATCTGCATGAACAACACGAAGAAGGTGTTCGCGCAGCTCAAGGTCAATCCTAAGGCGGAGATAACCGGAATGGTGGGTCAGGATTGGTTCCGAATAACGGCGAACATCCTCCAGGACGACCGCGCAGAAGCGCGCGAGGCCTTTCTGGCGCAGAACGAAATGCTGCGAGGCATGTACAAGGCCGACGACGGCATTTACGAGGTGCTGTACCTCGCGAACGCGAAGGGGACGCTCGAAAGCTTCTCCGGTTCCAAGCAGGAGTTCTGAGACTCGGCTGTCCCGCCGGAAAACGAAGCCGCAGCCCGTCGGGGGTTATCCCGACGGGCTGCGGCTTTTATTACGCAAAAATGTCTCTACGCCGTTTCCACCGCAGCCGCTTTTTCAAGCCCGAGCTTTTTGACCGCGTCCTCGCGCATTTTATATTTCAGAATTTTGCCCGCCGCGTTCATCGGGAACTCCCCGGCGAAATCGACGTAGCTCGGGACTTTATGCTTCGCCATGCTGCGGCGCACATAATCCTGTATCTCCGCCGCCGTGAGTTCCACGCCCTCTTTCGGCACGACGACGGCCATAATCTCTTCCCCGTACTGCTCCGACGGCACGCCGATGACCTGCACATCGCGCACCTTTGGGTGGGTGTAGATGAATTCCTCTATCTCTTTGGGGTATATATTCTCGCCGCCGCGTATTATCATATCCTTTAGGCGCCCCGTTATCCTGTAATAGCCCCCCGGGGTGCGCCGCGCGACGTCGCCCGTGTGGAGCCAACCGTCGCGGTCGATGGCGGCGGCGGTGGCGTTCGGCATTTTGTAATAGCCCTTCATTATGTTGTACCCGCGCGCGACGAACTCGCCGTCCGTGTCGTCCGGCAGGTCGGAGCCCGTCTCCGCGTCCACGATTTTGCACTCCACGCCGGGGAAAGCATAGCCCACGGTGGACACGCGCAACTCCTCCGCGTCGTGCGTCGAGGTCTGCGTGCAGCCGGGGCTCGATTCCGTCTGCCCGAAAACGATTGTGATTTCAGACATGTTCATCTTCTCCACGACCTCGCGCATCACGGGGATCGGGCAGGGGGAGCCCGCCATTATCCCGGTGCGCATATACTTGAAGTCCGAGGGGTCGAAGTCCGGGTGTTCCAGCATCGCGATGAACATCGTCGGTACGCCGTGGAAACACGTGATTTCGCGGTCGCGTATACAGCGCAGGGCGGCGCGCGGAGAGAAGTACGGCAAGGGGGACATCGTGACGGCGTGGGTCATGCTCGCCGTCATCGCGAGGACCATGCCGAAGCAGTGGAACATCGGCACGTGTATCATCATGCGGTCGCGCTCCGTGAGCGCCATCCTGTCGCCTATGCACTTGCCGTTGTTCACGATGTTGCGGTGCGTGAGCATCACGCCCTTTGGGAAGCCCGTCGTGCCGGACGTATACTGCATATTGCACACGTCGTCCGGGCGGACGGCGGCGGCGCGGCGCGTCACCTCGTCCCGGGATACGCGCGCGGCGTACACCTTCATATCCTCCCACGCAAGGCAGCCCGTCCGGGGGGAGGATACGTTGACGATGTGCCGCAGGAACGGCAATCGTGTGCTGCGCAGGGGTTCGTGCGCCGGGGTGTGCAGAAGCTCCGGGCACAGCTCGGATATGATCTCGTGATAGCAGGAGTCCTTGTAGCCGTCGATCATGACGAGCGTGTGCACGTCCGCCTGGCGCAGAAGATACTCCGCCTCGCGTATCTTATAAGCCGTGTTGACGGTGACGAGTACCGCGCCTATCTTGACGCTCGCCCAGAACACGATGTACCATTGCGGGATGTTTGTCAGCCACACGGCGACCTTTGTGCCGGGACGCACGCCGAGGGCTATCAAGGCGCGCGCGCACTCATCCACGTCGTCGCGGAACCGGGGGTATGTGCGCGTGTAGCCGTCGGGATAGCCGGGCGTGAGGCCGTCGGGGTAGCCCGCCAGCACGTCGGGCGAGCGCGAGTAGTCGAACGCCGGCTGGTCGGGGAAGCGCGCGCATATGTCGTCAAGCAGTTCGGAGAACGTCAGCTCGACAAGCGACGGATCGTCCGGACCGCGCGGCGCGGCGGCGGCGTTCGGGGGCGGACCGACGACGGTGCCCTTGTAGTCTATGGAGCGCAGCGCCCTCGATAAATCGTCCGGGGGCATTGCGCCCTCTGAATTGACGGCGCGGACATACGCGCCGAGCCGACCTATCGTCGCGTCGGCGCTCTCCCCATTTTTATACGTCTCCCCCGCGAACCAGTACGCCGCGAGGCTGTCCGAGGCGTAGGTATCGAGGATGTCTATGAGCCGCGCGGAGTCCGCGAAGCGCCCGCGCGTTTCGATCAGCAGCGTGACGCCGCGCTGCGAAGCTTCGTTCAAAACGCGGTCTATGAGGTGCGCCAGCTTAGTTTCATCCGCTGCCGTCGAAACCTCGCACGACAGGGCGGCGTTCGGCACGCCGAGATATTCGGCGAGCGCGACAGCGGCGGACGCCGCCCGCTCCGCCCGTACGCGCGGGGAAACGCCGCCGTGCCTTACGCCGCTGAAGAGCGCGGATATGTCGGCGGCGACGCAGGTTATGTCGGGGTCAAACCGCGCGCCGAGCGACGCGGGGTCGCTGAGCAGTTCCCGCAGTTCCTCCGGCGACGCGAACAGCTCAACCGCGCCGGAGGGCGCGCCGGAGCGCGGCGGCACGCGGACGGCGGATTTCATTCCGCACCGCCTTTTTCGCAATACGCCGCTATATCGGCTCGGATCGCGGGGACGAGCTCGTTTACGGCGGAGATGTACGCCTTGATGGCGGAATATATGATGTCGTTATCAAGCCCCGTGCCGTCGGCGGAGGTCCCCTCATAGCGGAGCGTGACGTCCGTTTCGCCGAGGGAGTCTTTGCCCTCCGTGACGGCGCGTATATCGAACCTCGTCAGCTCGAAATTGCGCGTACGCCAGAATTCCTTGATTTCCGCCTCTCCAGCGCCCTCGAATGAGCGGGAGAGGTCGATCAGCAGAGCCTTGTTGATGGCGTCGTAGGCGGCGTCTATGGGGCCATCGCCGTAGCGGGTTTTGACGGTCTTGCCGAGCTTGCCGCCGAGCGTTATCGTCGCGGTGGACTTGATAGTGTTCCCCGTCGTGATGACGAAATCGAACACGCGGTATTCCGGGACGCCGGGTTTTGCTTCTGACATTGATGTTTCCTCCTGAAAATATAATTGCGCCTTCGGCGCGCGGGAAATTCGGTTTATACGGCAAGCGTCCAGGAAAGCTCGTCGGGGAGCTTTCCTGTCTGGATGCCGTAAAGCGCGTCATAAAGCCGCTGCGCGAGGGCGCCGATGCCGCCAGCGCCGATATTCAGCGTCTCGCCGGCGGACACAAGCCGCCCAACGGGGGAGATTACCGCCGCCGTGCCTGTCGCGAAAACCTCGTCAAGGCGTCCGTCTTTTCCGGCGGCGAAGACCTCGTCGATAGTGATACGGCGCTCGGAGACGGGGGTATTCCACTTTTTAAGCAGATTGATGACGGAATCGCGCGTCACGCCCGGCAGGATCGTGCCTTGCAGCGGGGCGGTCACGACCTCGCCGTCTATGACGAAAAATGCGTTCGACGTGCCGATTTCCTCGACGTAGCGGCGCTCTATGGCGTCGAGCCACAGCACCTGCTCACAGCCTCGCTCCGCCGCCGCCGCTTGCGCTTTCAGACTTCCGGCGTAGTTGCCGCCGACCTTCGCGAAGCCCGTGCCGCCCGCGGCGGCGCGGACGTACTCGCGCTCGACGAAAATGCTTGTCGGGACAAGCCCGCCGCCGGGGGAGTCGTAATACGGGCCCACGGGAGAGCAGATGATTACGAATTTATAGTGGCGCGCCGCGTGCACGCCCAGGAATGGTTCGTCCGCGAACATGAACGGGCGTATGTAAAGGCTTGTCCCCTCCTTTTCCGGGATCCAGCCGCGCTCTATGTCCACAAGAGCCTTTATCGCGCCGACGAAAAGCTCCGGGTCAAAATCCGGCATACACATACGCGCGTTTGAATTGCGCGCGCGCTCCGCGTTCTTGTACGGACGGAACAGCAGTACGCGCCCGTCCGGCGCGCGGTACGCTTTCAGCCCCTCAAACATCTCCTGCCCATAGTGCAGCACGGCGGCGGCGGGGTCAAGCGGGATAGGCGCATAGGGGACTATGCGCCCGTCGTGCCAGCCGGCGCCGTCGGCGTACTCCATAAGGAACATGTGATCCGTGAACGTCTGACCGAATTTCAGCGTGTTCGGATCCGGCTTTGGTTTGGGATTTGCGGTTTTTTGAACGGTGAAGCTGCAGCTCATAATTGACATCCCTTTCGTGTTTTTATGTCCCGCGCTTTCATACCTTGAAGTATTCAAACGCCTTTATATTCGCGGGTATCGTCTCAGCCTTCTTCCCCGTGAACGCCTTTTCGCGCATTACGCGCTCGATTGTCTCCTGTCGCACGACGCCTGTCGCCCGAACTGCCGCGCCGAGCATGACCATATTAGCCGATTTCGGGCTGCCGAGCTCCCGCGCTATTTCTATCGTCGGGACCTCAAAGACGCGGATATCGCCGCGCTCAGTCTTCCGCGCGACTATGGAAGAGTTTACGAGCAGCGTGCCGCCCGGCTTCACCATTTTCTCGAATTTCAGCAAGGATGGCAGGTTCATCGCGACAAGGCAGTCCGCGTCGTAGATCAGCGGGCTTGAAACCTCGCTGTCGGAGACGATGACGGTGCAGTTGGCGGTGCCGCCGCGCATTTCCGGGCCGTAGGACGGATAATACGTCGTCTGCTTGTCCTCGAACATCGCGGCGTATGTGACCATCTGCCCCATTAGTATGATGCCCTGCCCGCCGGAGCCTGCGAAAAACAGCTTTTGCGCGCTCATGAAGTTTTCACCTCCGGTTCGCGATAGACGCCGAGGGGATAATACGGGATCATATTGTCAATCAGCCATTTCATGGCGTCCGGCGGAGTGAGCCCCCAGTTCGTCGGGCATGTGGAGAGGAACTCCACGAACGTGAAGCCGAGTCCTTGCCGCTGGATCTCGAACGCCCGGCGCACGGCTTTTTTCGCGTTTCGGATGTGCCCCGGCGACGCGAGGGACACGCGCTCTATATACGCCGCGCCGTCGAGAGAAGAAAGCAGCTCGGAAACGCGCACCGGGCTGCCGGCCTGTTCCTTTGTGCGCCCGCCTTGGGATGTAGTGGAGCGCTGGCCGAGAAGCGTCGTCGGCGCCATCTGGCCTCCCGTCATGCCATAAATGCAGTTGTTGATGAAAAATGTCGTGAATTTCTCGCCGCGCGCCGCCGCGTGGATGATCTCCGCCGTGCCGATGGAGGCGAGGTCGCCGTCGCCCTGATACGTGAATACTATCTTGTCCGGATGCACGCGCCGTATGCCGGACGCGACGGCGGGCGCCCTGCCGTGCGCCGACTCACACATATCGACGTTCATAAACTTGTGCGCCTGTACGGCACAGCCGATGGGCGCGACGCCTATCGTGCCGCCGAGCAGACCCATTTCGTCGAGCGTTTCCGTTATAAGGCGGTGCGCTATGCCGTGGGTACAACCGGGGCAGTAACTCGTGTCCGTGCGAACCATGCCCCTTGTGTAAGTGAATACGGGCTTCATTGTACGGCCTCCCTGTAAATTTTTTCGGCGGAATCGGCGATCTCAAGCGATGTTGGGATCATTCCGCCCGTGCGGTGGATGAGGCGCGCGGGCAGACGCTTCCCGACGCCGATTTTTACGTCGTCGAGCATCTGCCCCATTGAAAGCTCGGCTGAAATCACAACCTTTGTCCGCGGGCCGATGCCGTCGAAGGCCGCGTACGGGAATGGCCAGAGGGAAACGGGGCGGATGAGACCGGCCTTTATCCCGCGCCCGGCGAGTATGTCCGCGGCTTCGCGCGCTATCCGCGCGACGGTGCCGTAAGCCACAAGGACAATGTCCGCGTCGTCAATATCCCGCGTCTCGACGCGCGTGAGCTCTTTTTCGGCGCGGGCGTATTTCTCGAAAAGGTATTCGACGTGCGCCTCGAGCTCGTCGGGCTGCATACGCAGGGATTTCACGATATTGCGGCGCGAATCGTCGTCCCCGTAGCCGGAGATTGCCCACGGCTTGCGCCTGCGGATTTCGACGGACTCGATGAACGGGCGCTGTTCCGGCAGGACGACGGGTTCCATCATCTGCCCCATTATGCCGTCGGCGAATATCATCACCGGGTTGCGCCACGTCTCCGCGAGCCCGGCGGCCTCGTATATGAGGTCAATTGCCTCCTGTATGCTCGCCGGGGCGAACACGGGGATCCTGTAGTCGCCGTTACCGCCGCCGCGCGTCGCCTGGAAATAGTCCGCCTGTCCGGGCTGAATCCCGCCGATACCCGGCCCCCCGCGCGAGACATTCAGCGCGACGAGCGGCACCTCCGCCGAGCAGAGGAAGCTCATCCCTTCTTGCATCAGCGCTATGCCGGGGGAGGAACTGGAGATGAACACCGCACCGCCCGCCGCGCCCGCGCCATAGGCCATGTTGATGGCGCCGAGCTCCGATTCCGCCTGAAGGAACACGCCGCCTCGCCGGGGCAGCTCGCGCGACATATATTCCGGGATTTCGCTCTGCGGCGTTATCGGATAGCCGAAGTAAAAACGCAGACCGCCGCGAATCGCGGCTTCCGCAAACGCCTCATTGCCCTTCAGCAGGACTTTCTCGCCCGCGCGCTGCCCGCTCATTCCGAGTCCTCCGTTCTGAAAATTTCGATGGCGCCGTCCGGACATACGAGCGCGCACGAAGCGCACCCGACACATTCCCCCTCGCGCGCGACCGACGCGGGGCTGTAGCCTTTGGAGTTGATGCCGGCGCTCATTTCGATGATCCCTCGCGGACAGGACGCGCGGCAGAGCTCGCAACCCTTGCACACATCGCTGTCGAATACCACCTTGAATTTTGCCATATGTTTTTCTCCTTACACCTTTAGAATAGCGCCCGTCATCTGTCGAGCCAGGAGGGGCGCATGTGAAGCGCGAGAGGGAAGCGCGTTCCGGCGATTTCGCGAAGCTCGTCCCGCGGTACGACGTGTTCCGGGTAGCAATCGTACAGAAGAGCCGTTCCGAGCGCGGCGCAGAGCTTCAATGCGAGCTCGTGACCGCGAAGGATAGTTTCCGCCGTAGTCTCCCGCAGGAGGTGTGTGTTGTTGACGACGTACCCGGCGCGCAGTCCGGCG